>JAHFDQ010000223.1 GCA_023248915.1 Archangiaceae bacterium
GACTTCCTCCACTTCTCGCGGCTCTTCGTCACCGCCGGCGTCGGGTACCACGGCGGCCACTTCGAGATTTTGGCCGGAGGCGCCTTCACCCCTACGGTGACGAAGGAAGTGGGCGACAGCGAGGTCCGCGCCCAGAGCACCGACCCGGCCACCCCGGGGGGAATCATCGGCGTGGGCACCTATTCCTCGGGCGGGTGGGTGGCCACGGCGGGCGTTCGAGGTAGCTTCGGGAACCCGTAACGACAAGGGGGCATCGCATGAGGCGGCTGGACACCATATTGCTGCTCGTTTCGGTCGCGGTACTCGGCCTGGGCTGCCCGGTCATCATCTACCGCCCGCCCGACGGAGGCACCATCGACGACGTGCCCCCCGAGGAAGTTCTCATCTCGGTGTCGGGCACCGCGCGCGTGCACCCGCTCGGCGCCGCCTACCTCGCCGACGCGGGCTTTCCAGAGCCGGACCTGACCGGCGTGACGCTGCGCGTGGAAGAGCCCTTCCGGGTCGCGCTGAATGACCCGCTCGGCGTCTTCGGCTCGGTGACGCTCGGCGACGCCGGCGCCTTCTCGGTCGCCAACGTGCGCACCGTGCTGGTGAATCTCGGGGTGGGCGCGGGCATTCGGGACGAGACCGACGCGGGCTGCGGGGCGGACGGCGGCGCGGCCTGCGGACCCCGAGTCATCCGGTCGGCCACCACCCTCTTCGACGTGGCGCTCGAGGGCAAGAAGCCCGACCAGGACATCGTCGGCGCCAAGGCCTGGGCGATTCCGGCCGAACTGCACGCGCGGCTCACCGCGGCCATCACCCCCGCGGTCATCCTGCAAATCAGCTCGAACCAGTTCTCGACGCTCGTGAATACGGGCTTCATCTTCGGCCAGGTGGTCGACACCGCCGGCGCGCCGGTCGCGGGAGTCACCATCGAACCCAGCCCGTCGAGCCTTTCGCCTCAGTTCTTCTACCCGACGGCGGACCTGGGCTCGACCCAGGCGTCCACGTCCGCCAACGGCTCGTTCATCTTCGTCCACGACGGCAGCGACGTGAAGCCGTTCAAGTTCAAGGTGGCCGGCCGGTCCGAGTACCTCACCCGGAACGGCGGCGCCGCGCGCGACGCCTGCCTCGTCATCACTGTCTTCCCGGGCCGGGTCGCTCCCTGAAGCTGTTCGGCCTGGGCGACCCCCACCTTCCGTCCACCCGGCAAAAGGGCATGGACGTGTTTGGCTGGAACGACCATCCCGCCGCCCTGGGGCGCGCCTGGGACGCGACCGTCGGCGCCGGCGACGTCGTCATCGTGGCCGGCGACATCTCGTGGGCGACCCGACCTTCCGAAGTCCAGGAAGACCTGGCCTGGCTCGACGCGCGGCCGGGCAAAAAGGTGCTACTGCGCGGCAACCACGACTACTGGTGGGGCGATTCGTCCGCCAAGCTACGCAAGCTGTTCGCCCCCTTCCCGAGCTTCGTTGGCTTCCTGCAGAACTCCGCGGTGGTAGCCGGCCCCTTTCTCATCGCCGGCAGCCGGCTGTGGACGACTCCCGAGGCCCCCGCCTTGCCCTCCGGTGAGATGGGCGATGTCGAGGCCCGCCCCGACTTCGTCGAGCGCGAGCGCAACCGCCTCGAATTGTCGATGAAGGACGCGGAAGAGAAGGAACGAGCCGGCACCGGTGGCCTCACCCGCGTGGTGGCGACCCACTTCCCTCCGCTGTACGCCGGCGGCGCCGAGACCGCCTTCTCGCGCACCATCGAGGCCTTCCGGCCCGCCGTCTGCGTCTACGGCCACCTGCACGGCCCCGGCATCGGAGCCGGCTTCACCGGCGTCCGGGCGGGCGTGCGCTACGTGCTGGCGAGCTGCGACGCCGCAGGCTTCTCGCCGGTCCTCCTGCTCGAGCAGTAGCGGCCATCATTAGGCGCTTGCGGGGGCGTTCAGCTCTGCTAATGCACCCGGGCGAAGAAGGCCGCACCCTTCTCGCTGAGCGCCTGTAGGCTCGCGCAAGCACCAACGACATGAGCCCCATCCTCGCCTCGCTGCTGCTCGCCGCCGGCCTGCTCTTCTTTACCGCCACGATGTACTGGCGGTTGCGGGTGCTGCTCGCCCTGAAGCCGGCCCACCGGCTGGACCAACCGTCGTTGCGCGCCGAGGCCCTGGTGCTGTTCGGCCTGGGGCAGCGCCGCATGGTGGACCGCGAAGAGCGCGCGCCCGGCCTGATGCACGTCTTCATCTTCGGCGCCTTCATGGTGCTGGCGGCCCGCACCGTGATGCTGTTCGTGATGGGCTTCTCGGAAGACGCGCTGCAGGCGCTGTCGACGCCCGGTGCGCCGCTGTGGGTGGCGCACCCGACCTGGGCCGAAGCTTACGAGTGCTACCTGGCGGTGAAGGACGTGGCGGCGCTCCTCGCCATCGTCGGCTGCGCCTACTTCACCTGGGTGCGCTGGCGGGTGAAGCCCGACCGCATGACGCCGTCCTGGGAGGCCTACCTCATCCTCGGCTTCATCTCGGGCCTGATGGTGACCGAGTACCTGTTCGGAGCATCCCACCTGGTAGCCCAGGGCCGCGGCTTCGAGCCGATGGAACCGGTCACCTCGGCGCTGGCGGTGGCCATGCGCGGGCTGCCACCCGACGTCACCCACTGGGCGGGGGTGGCGGGCTTCTGGCTGCACCTGACCATCATTCTCGTGTTCCTCAACTTCCTTCCCTACGGCAAGCACTTCCACGTCATCACCGCGCTGCCCAACGTCTACCTGCAGCGGCTGACGGCGTCGGGCCGGCTCTCGACGCCCAACCTCGAGAAGGAAGAGTTCGGCTCGAAGACGTTCAAGGACTTGTCCTGGAAGCAGGCGCTCGACCTCTATAGCTGCACCCAGTGCGGCCGCTGCCAGACGCACTGCCCGACGTACCTGACCGGCAAGCCGCTGACCCACAAGGGCGTCAACCAGGACCTGAAGCACTGGCTGTGGGACAACCAGCGGCTGGTCGTCACCGGGAAGAACGAGAAGGACGAAGCGGTCGAGCTGCCCTCGCTGGTGGGCGGCATTCTGAAGCCCGAGACGGTGTGGGCCTGCACCTCGTGCGCCTGGTGCGAGACCGCCTGCCCGGTGTTCATCGAGCAGATTCCGCGCCTCATCGACATGCGCCGCCACAAGGTGCAGGTCGAGGCCGACTTCCCGCCCGAGCTGCAGCGCGTCTTCGAGGGCATGGAACGCCAGGGCAACCCCTGGGGCCTGGGCCAGGACAAGCGCGACGAGTGGGCGGCCGACCTGGCGCTGCCACAGTGGGGCGACGGCGGCAGCTACGAGTACCTGTTCTTCGTCGGCTGCGCGGGCAGCTACGACGACCGGCAGAAGAAGGTCAGCCGCGCGATGGTGAAGATTCTGCGCGAGGCCGGCATCTCGTTCGCGACGCTGGGCGCCAAGGAAACCTGCCTCGGCGACAGCGCCCGCCGCGCCGGCAACGAGTACCTGTTCCAGACGCTGGCCAAGGCCAACGTCGAAGCGTGGAACGCGGGCGGCGTGAAGGCCGTCATCACCCAGTGCCCGCACTGTTTCAACACCCTGAAGAACGAGTACCCGGAGTTCGGCGGCAACTACCGGGTGGTGGCCCACGTCGACCTCATCGCCGAGCTCGTCCGCGACAAGCGCCTGAAGCTGTCCAAGGCGCTGGCCGAACCGCTCACCTACCACGACCCCTGCTACTTCGGCCGCCACAACGGGGTGTACGACGCGCCCCGCGAGGCGCTCGCCGCCATTCCCGGAACGAAGCTCATCGAGATGCAGCGCAGCCGCCGTGAGTCCTTCTGCTGCGGAGCGGGCGGCGGACGCATGTGGATGGAAGAGCACCTAGGCCAGCGCATCAACCAGAACCGCGTCAACGAAGCGGCGCTGACGCTGGCGCACGCGGCCGACCCGAAGGTGAACTTTCCCAGCGCCACCAACCTTCACAAGCCGGGCCAGGTGGGCGAGTACAAGGGCCCGGGCAAGGGCACCGTCGCGGTCGCCTGCCCCTTCTGCCTCACCATGGTGAAGGACGGCATCAACGAGACCGGCCGCGAAGAGACGATGCGGGTGAAAGAGGTGGCCGAGCTGGTGGCCGAGGCCCTCGAGCCCCGGGCAGTGGCGCCGGTCGAGGTCGCTCCGAAGGTTCCGGCGTGAGGCTGGCCGCGCTGGGTCTGGCGCTCGCCGCGACCGGAGCGGTCGGCGAAGGGCGGCCGACGGTGGCCGAACGGGTCGCCCAGGCGAGCCTCATCGCCGAGGTGAGCGTCCCGTTGAAGGCGGGCGAGCCGGCCGGCCCCGCGAAGCTGGTGCGGGTGTTGTTCCCTCCTGACTCGACGGTCAGCGAGCTTCCGGCCGACACCCTGGCGGTGTTTCCGGCGGGCAGCCGCTGTTGGAAGAAGGCGCTCGGCCGCGACAACCTGAAGGCGGTGCTCTTCCTGAAGGGAGACGTCGAGCTGAAGGCGCTGGCCGGCCCCGAAGAGGACGGCGGGCGCACGAGCGAGCTCCACCCCGCCTACGCCAAGCTGGTGGACGCGGTCGCGCAATCGACCCGCTGGCCCGAAGAGCGAATGCGCGCCGTCGGTGAGGCGGCGCTCTGGTCGAAGGAGAAGGCCGCCCTGAAGCAGAAGGCCAACCCCTACCTCCGGGCGCTGGCGGCGGCTTTTCTCGAAGCGCATGGCGCCGCCAAGGTGGTGGACGGCGCCTGGGGCAAGCCGAAGAGCGGAGCGAGGAAGAAGGCCGAGGCGCTGGCGAAAGAGCCCGTTCCCGAAGACGCCTGCGGCGGCTGATCTCCGGGGCCGCGGCCGGTAGCCGGACCTCAACTTCCTGAGACGCGCCCGGGAAACTCGTGGCGACTCGCCTGTTTCCAGGACCGGAAGGGACCGAACTCCATGGGGCTGAGCGCCTCGTGCGGCTGGCATGTGGGTTGCTGTACGCACCGGGAACTCACGACGGAGAAAACCGATGCGCATGGCACCCAGTGGACTCAGGTGGACCTTTCTAACGGCGCTCGGCTTCCTGGCGTGTGGTCCGCTGAGCCGGGAGGCAACTCCGGGGGAACACACTTCGGCGGGTCTGACTCAGCCGGTGGAGTGTGCCGGCTTCGGGGGGCTGAGCTGCCCGGCCGGGCTAACCTGCGTCGATGACCCTTCGGACTCCTGCGACCCGAACAACGGCGGCGCCGACTGCGCCGGAATCTGCGTCGACCCGGGCAAGAAAACCTGCGGCGGCATTGCCGGCCTCGGCTGCCCGTCCGGACAAACGTGCGTCGACGACCCTTCGGACTCGTGCGACCCGAACAACGGCGGCGCCGACTGCGCCGGAATCTGCGTCGACCAAGCCAAGCAGACCTGCGGCGGCTTCGCCGGCCTCGCCTGCCCTTCCGGGCAGACCTGCGTCGATGACCCCTCGGACTCCTGCGACCCGAAGAATGGCGGCGCCGACTGCGGTGGCATCTGCGTCGACCAGGCCAAGCAGACCTGCGGCGGCTTCGCGGGGTTCGCCTGCCCTTCCGGGCAAACCTGCGTCGATGACCCCTCGGACTCCTGCGACCCGAACAATGGCGGCGCCGACTGCGGCGGAATCTGCGTGGTCCGGGCCACGCAGACCTGCGGCGGCCTCGCGGGACTCGCCTGCCCGTCCGGGCTGAGATGCATCGACGACCCTTCGGACTCCTGCGACCCGAAGAGCGGCGGCGCTGACTGCGGCGGAATCTGCGTGCCCTGACGAATTCGTCGGTCGCGTCCCGCCGCCTGGCCTCGGCATCTGAGGTGGGGGCCGGGTCGCGAGATTCGCGCCGCTCCGAGCCAGCCTCCCTTCGCAGCGACGTGGGGCCGACTATGCTCCGGGCGTGAAGTTGCTCCTCTTGGCCGTCGCGCTCGTCGTCCCCACCGCGGCGTCCGCGGGGCAGTGCCCCGAGCTTTCCGGAGCCAGCACGGCGCTGCGCGGTCTCGACGCGGACGCCCGCCTGCGCTTCGTCCGGCAACGCCTCGCCCGCGAACAGGGCCGCGCCCGGCTGTGGACCGGGGCCTGGGGCGGCGGCTACGCGGCCTTGAGCCTGGGCCAGCTCGCCGCGATGCCCCTTTTGGGGCCGGCGGACCAAATCGACAACGCCATCGGCGTGTTCACCTCCGTGGTCGGCGTCGCCGAGTTGGTGGCGTTTCCCCTCGACGTGCTGAGCGACCAGCCCACCCTCGAGGCCCGGCTGCCGAACCTGCTCGCCGGACCAAACCCCTGCGCCGCCCTGGCCGAGGCCGAGCGCGTCTTCGTGCGCGACGCCGAGAGCGAGGCCTCGGGCGTCACCTGGCTGATGCACGGCGCCAACCTCGCCTTCAACGTCCTGGTGGGCCTGGTGATGGGGCTGGGGTACGGCCACTGGGAAGCGGGAGCCATCGAAGCCGCCACCGGCTTCGCCCTGGGCGAGGCGACCCTCTTCACCCAGCCCACCGGGTTGGTCGGCGACCTCGACCGCTACCGGGCCGGCCACTTCGACGCGCCCGCGGCCGAGAGCTCGTGGCGGCTCGGGGCCGGCGGCCTGTCGCTCCAATTGTCGGGGCGGTTCTGAAAGAAGCGACGCAAAGTCGCGAAATCAGCCGGCAAACCAGTTTCTGCGCGCCCGGGCTGGTTCGGGGGTCATGCAGCAAGCTAGGTTCCGCCCCCTTTCAGGAGTCGCGATGGTCCGCATACCGAGTCCCTTCCTCCTGGTGCCGGCCCTGGCCCTTTCCTTGAGCTGCGGCGTCGACTCGGGCGACAAGGTTTGCGATTCCTCGACCTGCTCTGGGTGCTGCGACCTCGACGGCAAGTGCCAGTCCGGAATGCTCACCACGGCCTGCGGCGCGGCGGGGGCAGCGTGCAGCGCCTGCGCGACCGGCCAGGTGTGCGCGGGCGGCGCCTGCTTCGGAGGCGACCCCGGCGCGACCGGCGGAACCGACGGCGGCGATGCCGACGGGGGCGGCGGCACCGTGACGGGCTGCGGCCCCGGCACCGCCATTCCCTGCGCCGACGGCTGCTGCGCGGGCACCGGCGCCTCCGCGGTCTGCGTGGCCGGCACCACCGTCGCCCAGTGCGGCAAGGGCGGCACCGCCTGCAAGGCGTGCAACACCTCTCCGGGAATGGTTTGCTCTGCGCAGGAGTGCGCCGTCGACGCCTGCGGGTCGAACGGCTGCTCGGTCGATTCCGACGGCGATGGCATTCCGGACATCGTCGAGGGCCGGTGCCAGGCGACGCCGCCCGACAGCGACCATGACGGGACTCCCGACTACCTCGACCTCGACAGCGACGGCGACCTGATTCCCGACGCGGTCGAGTGGCGCGGCGGCGGGTGCGACCCCACCACGGCGAAGAACGACACCGACCAGGACGGCCTCCCCGACTTCAGGGACCTGGACAGCGACAACGACAGCGTCTCCGACCGGTGCGAGGCCCGCGGCAAGCCGATGCCCGACGCGTCGGACCTGAACCTCGCCGTGCTCGACACCGATGGCGACGGCAAGCCCGACTACCTCGACACCGACAGCGACGGCGACCTGCTCGCCGACGGCGCCGAGGACGCGAACCGCAACTGCAGGGTCGACGCCTGCGAAACCAACCGCACCAAGAAGGACACCGACAGCGACGGCGTCGACGACTTCATCGAGGTGTCGGTCGACACGACGGGCCAATGCTGGGCGACCGACGGGCACATGAATCCCGCGAAGGCCGGCAAGTTCTACTTCGTCGTGCCGTACTCGGCGACCGGCACGGTGAACCCGACCCCGACCCAATCGCCCCTGGCGCTCACCACCGCCATCAACCAGGGCGACGTGGGCTTCATCGTCGACACCACGGGCTCGATGGGCGGGACGATTACCGGCCTGAAGTCGAGCCTGTCGTCCACCATCATCCCCGCGCTCAAGGCCGCCATTCCGAACCTGGGCGTCGGCGTCGCCGCCCACGACGACTTCCCCTACAGCGACTTCGGCGACTCGGGCGACTCGGCGTTCTACTCTCCGCTGCAGCCTCAGGGTTACGTGACGACGGTGACGTCCGACTCGCAGGCGGCCGCCAACGCGCTGAGCACCCACAGCGGCAGCGACGGGCCCGAGAGCCAGATACCGGCCATGTACAAGGCCATCACCGGAGTCGCGCTGACCTGGCCGGGCGGCTCGCTCGCCGCCGACGCGCCGGCGCCCGGGACGTTCGGCGCGATGCGCTTCCGAAGCTCGGCCCTGCCCATCATCATCAACGCGACCGACGTGACCGGGCACAACGGCCGGCACGCCCTCGACGCGACCGGCACCAGCTACAGCCCCGCGCTCACCGACCCGTACAGCTTCACCACCTACGACGTCGACAACCTCGTCACCCAGATGACGTCGACCGGCGCGCGCTTCATCGGCGCCTGCGCCGACAACGGCAACCGGTGCTTCGGCGGCACCTGCTGCTACAGCTTCCACGCGTACATCGCCGACAAGACGGGCTCGCTGGCCCCGCCTTCCGCCTTTACCCACACCTCGGCCTGCCCGGCGGGCCAGTGCTGCACCGGAGTGTCGGGGGCCGGCATTCCGCCCGACGGCCCCACCGTCGGCGGCGTTCAGCAGTGCCGCCTGGTGTTCAGCTACGACTCGGGCGGCACCGGGCTGTCGACGTCGATTGTCGACGGCGTCTACGCGCTGCTCGGCAGCCTCAGCGTCAACGTGTACGTCCAGGCGGAAACGGCCCCGCTCGAGACCACCGACGTCGTCGGCAACTTCATGCTGAGCGTCGAACCGAACTCGGCGGGCGGCATCGACCCCGTCACCGGCGGCGCCTGCGCGACCATTCCGGCGAACGCGGTCGCCGACGACTTCATCGGCCCCAAGGCGGTCACCCCGGGCTCGGACGGCCTCGTGGACACCATCCAGCAGGTGAACCCGGGCAGCCTGTACTGTTTCAAGGTGACGCCCAAGCCCAACACCACGGTGGTGCCGACCGACGTCGCGCAGTTGTTCCGGGCGCGGCTGAAGACGGTCGCGGTCAACCCGGGCGGAGGGACGTTCAGCCTCGGGCACGACCACGAGGTCCTCTTCGTCGTGCCCCCCGTCCCGCCCACCGTGAAC
>JAHFDQ010000224.1:0-8614 GCA_023248915.1 Archangiaceae bacterium
TCTTCGCGTCGTCCTCCTGGGTGACCAGCACCGAGCGGACCTTCCACTCGCGAATCGCCTCTTTGTAGAGCCGTTCGGTCTCGGCCGGGTCGGCCTTCGCGGACGCGGTCATCTGGGCCTTGAGGATTTCCTGGGCGGCCGTGGTCCGGTACTCGTCGATCGTCTGCTTGAACTCGGGCAGGTCGTCCATTCCCATCTCGCGCGCCTCGAAGGCGATGAGGCGCGCCTCGATGATCCGGTCGAGGACGGGGGTGAAGTCCTTCTTGCCGGCCTTGGCCTGGGCGTCGTGCGCCGAGTGCGCGTCCGCCAGGGCCGACGAGAGTTCCTTCAGGGTGATGGCGTCGTTCTCGACGGCTGCCACGGTGAGGGTGGCCGAGTCGTCCGAGAAGAGGTGGGCCATCACGAACTCGTAGGAGAGCTCGGGGAAGCCTGCGTCGGCCGCCGCGCGGGCCGGCGTCGGCGGCGCCGCCGCAGGGGGTGCGGCGGCCAGGAGCATTCCGAGCACCGTCTTCGCTGCAGGTCCGAGGAGCAGAGTCATGGTGAGATCTCGAGGGTTGCCGGAAGCTGCTTGTCGCACGAATCCGGGGGCGCCGGTCAGCGATTCGAGTCCTTTCGTGCGTCCTTCATCGGCACGTGAAGGCTGTAGTCCCCGCCCGTCGCCGGGAATGGCCAGAGCTTCGCCGCGGCCTGGACGCAGGCGTCGAACGGGGTGTGCCTCTGCGCCTCGTCGGACAGGTCTGCCCGGACCACCCGGCCGCTCGGGTCGATGGAAACCCGGACGTCACCCTGGGGGGCCGTCGCCCCCGGCGCCCGTTTCGCCTCGGCTTCGAGGCAGCGCCGAAGGTCGGCGCGAACCGCCTCGACCGCCCCGACCATTTGTCGCCGCCCGGCCTCGCCCGGGAGGAGCGCCTCGGGCCCCTGCTTCGCCGCCACCGCCGGAGGCGCAGGCTTCGGCTGCAAGGCCTCGGTGAGCTTCGACTCCAGGCGTTCATCGAGCCGGTCCTCGAGCTGGGCCTCGAGCTGTTCCTCGGCCGCCGAGGACTGCTGGGGTTCCCTTGGCTTGCCTTCGGTGGGAGCCGAAGGTCCAAGGCCCGGAAGCACGGCGACGACCAGGTCGACGCCGGGGGCCTTTTCGGCGCTGGAGAGCACCTGCACGGTGACGCGTTCGGGGAAGAGGCGCTCCGAGGCCGAGAGCCGCTGAACGTCGGCTCCTCGGCGCGCCGCCTCGGCCATCTCTGCGTCGGTGGCCGGCGCCGTGGCGCGGACGAACAGGGTATGACCGTCCTCCCGGGCGCACCGGGCCAACGCCACCAGGGCGTCGTGGTCGGCCGGCGACGAGGACGCCGCCGGCGTGTCGTAGTGGACCGCGATGGCCCGCAGGGGCTTCACGGTCGCGGCGCCGCCGGGCCCTTCCCAGGCGAGCTCGGGCCGAACCTGGTCGGCGCTGACCTCGACCGCTCCGACGGGCAGGGGCACCGTGCAGGCCGCGAAGAGGGGCTCGGGGGGCGGCATTGCGCCCGCGCGGGTGATGCGCGAAACCGCCCATTCCTCTCCGGGTGACCTTCGTCCGAGCGACTCGGCCTCGGGTGCTCCAGGGCCCGCCAGCTGCCGCATCACCCCTGCCACCATCCGGCACAGGAGTTCTCCGCCGGTCGCGACGCTGCCGATATCGAAGAGGAACGTGCCGTCGGAACCCTGAGAATACGAGGTCGATTGCCACACCACCTTGCCGGTGTGGCCGTCGAGCAGCACTGCGCCGAACCGTACCCGCGGGCCCAGCCGGCCGCCGAGGTCCTCGTACTCCAAAACCGTACCTGACAGCACCAGGTCGGCCTCCAGCGCGCCGAGAAGCTCGCGCGCCGTCTCGAGCGAGACCCCCCCGGGAATCACCACCCGGTAGCGCAACAGCACGTCCCGAACCACGCCCGGCTCGATGACCCGGAAGTTGGGAGTGGTGGCGAGCTGGCGGACGAACTCCAGCGCCGCGACTTCGCCGGCCCGGCGCTGCGGGGTGCCGTTCAGGAAGGGCACCACGGCCACCGAGTAAGACTGAGCCGCGCCGAGCCCCGGCGCGCGGTAGTGGACTTTCGGATTGAACCGCGCCGCGGCGCCGCAGCCGCTCGAACCTGCGCCGCGGCCCGCGGTGAAGGTCCTCAGGGACCTGGCCAGGTCGGCCAGCACCTTCTCCTGCAGGGTGGGAAGCGAGTCGATCGACCCCAGGCCGAGCAGGCCGGGGCTGTCGTCTCCTGCGCGCGACACCCCGTCGGCCCAGAGGACCACGGCCTCCTCGTTCGCCCGAACCAGGCGCATCGTCACCCCGAGCTTCGGAGGGTCGGCCGGGCGGAACGTGCGCAGCGACGTCACCAGCACCGCGTCGGCGCCGAGCGCCTGGGCAGCCGACTTCGCCGAAGCACGGTCGATGCCCCCGGTGTAGCGCAGCCGCTTGTCGGCCAGGAATCGCTCCACCAGGTTGGCGTCGACCACGTCGAGGTTCTCGCGGGTGAATGCCAGTCGGACGGCGGGCAGCATCTCGCGCAACGGGGCCGCGGCGCCGGTCAGGTTCTCGATCGGAAGCACCGCGATTCTCAAGGGAGGCGGCAGGCCCGGCCGCGGGGGCGTCGGCGCGTGCGCGCAGGCCAGCGCGGAGGTCGCGCTCAAGGCGATCACGGCCGCCCGCCGCCGGGCGCTACTTGAAGAGCTTGTCGAGGAGGTCATCGACGGCCACTTCGGTGACGTCATTGAGCGGAGCGCCGCCGCCCCCCAGGAGCCGATCGGCGAAGGTCACCCCGCCTTTCGTCGACGCACCCGCCCAGACCAGCCTTCCGGTCGACGTCTCGAGCATCTGCACGCTCACCGACACCACGTTACTGGTCGCTCCGCCCGACCGGACCTCGCCGTATTCCTTCACCACGCCGGTGATGATGGCCTCGGCCTTCAACATGGGCCCGAGCTTCATCGTCTCTTCGACGTTTGGGGCGGCTGGGTTGGCCACGCCGACCTTCGAGAGGGCGCGCACCGTCTCGCCCTGGGGCACCACGTAGAGCGCTCCGGTCGATAGGAGCGCGGTCGAGAAGACGTCACGCACCCGCTCGGCGCCCTGCGAGTCGCGGCTCAGGTTGGCAAAGGGCATGACCGCGACGGCCGTGATCGACCCGAAGTCCATGTTCTTGTCATGGTACCGGTTGCTATGACCAAAGCAGGCGGCGAGCGCCAGTGCGGCTGCCCCTGCAATCGCGCCTGTCGAAAACCTTCGAGCCATGAAGAGCCGGGTCGCCATTAGGCTATCTCATCGAAGTACGAGCACAAGCGTCGCGAACAGCGAGAATGAGCTCACCCCGACAGTGGGGGTGGTCGAGCTGAAGAGCCGAAAGCCGCCGTCCAGGTGCCAGGCCGGGCGGATGTTCCAGCGCACCCCTCCGCCGTGCGACCGGGTGAACGTCTCGCTGCCCGTGTCGAGCGTCTGCTGGTACGAGTAGCGCAACTGCAGGTTGCCTTGCTGAAAGGGCGACACCATGCCGGACAGGTTGGCGAGCGTGGTCGGCCGGGTGCGGACGGACCAGGTGCGGGAAATGCCGCCGGAGAGCGAGATGGCGCGAAACGGGTTGAACGAGCCGCTGGCGTCCAGGAGCGTGCGGGTATCGAACGTGGTCGGTTGGTCGGCCCCCGACGCTACCGAGTCGGAGTAGGCGACGCTGCCGTTGAAGGTCACGATCGGCGCGGGCCTGAGCGCCAGGGTGCCAGTCACGCCGACGTTTCGGACCTGCTGGCCCAGCTCGGTCGTGCCGGCGCTGTAGGTGGCGTTCGAATAGGCGCTCACGCCCTCGTAGAGGTCGGCGCGGTTGAAGAGGCCGAGCGACTGGTTGACCGAGACTCCGGTCGCCCGCTGCGACAGCTGCCCGCCGTAGGAAAGCGACGAGGCGAGCGTCGGAAGGAATTCGGCCGAGATCGACGCGCTCCAGCGGTTGCTTGCGGTGGGGCCTCGCCCGTCGTTCGCGTCAGACCGGTCGACGCGGGCGTTGAGGTTGAAGAGGCGGGACAGCCGTTGGGTGAGGGTCAAGCCGTTGATGAGCGCGAAGCCCAGGTGAGCCGGCCGATTCGAATGCGAAAGGAAGGCCGAGAAGTCGTAGGTGAGCCAGGGTTTCTTGAGCAGCTGCACCTTCGCCGTGCCGTTGAAGGTCCCATAGATGGATAGGTCATTGGGGCGCGCAGACTCGGCAGGTACGACGAGGAAGAACTGCAGCTCGGCCACGTTGATGTCGGTCAAGAGCGGGTCAGTCGTGATGCCGGGCGGAAGCGGTCGGGCGACCACCTTCACGTAGGGGGCCTCGGTCTGCTCGGTGGTGATCTCGAAGCGGTTGGCGAACAGGCTGAAGACAACGGGGCCGACCAGAGGCAGCGGCTTCCAGTTCAGGTTGTCGTCGCTCTGGTACGCCGTCCAACCGAAAGCGGCCGCCACGTCCTCGGGCAGTTGCCTGTCCACCCAGACGTGGACAGTGTTGACGGCCCCGGTGCCGGGGGCGAACTGGCCGCCCACGTCGCGGGGCACCACGTCGTTCGACGTGCTCGGGCCGAAGCCCAGGTCGACGCCGGCGCTTCCGCCGAGGTCGCCGTCCACCAGCGCCGGGTTCTGGCTCAAGATGATGCGGGTGGGCGTGAGCGGAAAGGCTTCCGTGAAGGACAGCCCGGCGATGGGATTGCGCTGGGTCGACACCACGCCGCCGGGGCCCGCCGAGATGGTGTTCGTCGAGCGGGTGCCCAGGTTGTAGCTGGCGAAGGTCGAGACGCGATTGTCCCAGAACTGGTCGCCCCAGGAAGCCGCGAAGGCGTTGGTCAGGTCGGTCGAGTCGGACAGGTGCAGGTGGTCGATCTGATGCGAGTAGGACACCCGGTGGGTGACGTCGGCGCGGTGGTCGGGCTTGAAGCTCGCGGTGAGCTGGCCGCTGTCGCTGGTGAGGTCTTGAACTTCACGGCGGGTGTCGTAAATGCGCGCGCGGCTGACGTTCACGTCGATCGAGGGCAGGTCGGCCGGACGCCAGGCTCCCCGGGCGCTCGCGACTTCGCGAACCGGGGAAGTGGCCGACACCCGACCGAGCGCGGTCTGAATGTCGGTGAAGCCCTGCGAGCGCGAGTAGGCCAGGCTGGCGTTGAGCGCGGGCAACCCCCAGTTGACCTGGGCGTGGCCCATCCACGTGCGCGGGTTGACTCGGGTCGAGACGCCGTCGGCGATGGTGGTACCGGTCGCGAAGTCGTACGAGCCGCCCGCGTTGAAGCCCAGCAGCGGGAACAACTGGCGGTCGAGCGTCAGTTGGTTGCGCATCTGGAAGAGCGAGCTGCCGAGGCGTGTCGTCCTGTCGGTGTCGTCGGTGGTGTCGGTCGACGACCGCACGTACCCGGGCTCGGTGCGGGCGAACAGGCCGTCGGCCGACGCGATTCGGCCCAGAAGGCAAGGGCCCAGGTAGAGGAAGGCCAGCCTGCCGAGCGAGGGACGACCGACGAAGGGGGCCATGAAACGCCTCAGTACCGCTCTGCCTCCAGGACGACGTGGAACGGTTCGGCCGCGAGCTCGACCTCGGAAAGCAGCCGCCTGCTGGTCAGGTCCGTGAAGGCGACCGTCCGCCGCGACGGGATGACGGACACCAGCGCATTCTCGACGTCGTCGATGGTCAGGTACGACACCGGGCCGGGGACTTCGATCGAGTCGATGGGAACGAACGAGTACGGGTCGTACGCCTGCACCCGGTCCTCGTCGGCCCGGCCCACGTAGAGCAGGTCGCTCTTGGGGTCTACCTTGAGGGCGCTGGCACCCAGGCCCACGTAGAGCCGCGTCACCGGCGTCAACTCGGGGACCGCGTATACGGCGAGGTACTGCGAGCCGCGGTGAATGACGTACAGGCGAGTGCCAGCCCGGTTGAGCTGCCCGCGAAGCGGTTCGGCGTCGGTCCGCACCGTTGCGACGACCTGGCGGGTGGCGAGGTCGAGCACCGTGATGTCGCTCGAGCGCCGGTTGAAGACGTACGCGCGGCGCGCGCCGCGGTCCATGAGCAGCGATGCCGGTTCGTCGCCGGTAGGCACCTGGTCGAGCGTCAGTCCCGAGAACGGGTCGATGAAGGTCGCGGTGTTGGAACCGCGGTTGGCGGTGATCAGCAGCCGGCCATCGGGGGTGAGCGCCAGTTCTCCGGGGCGATCGCCGGGCTGCAACGACACGCGCCGAAGCTCTTCGCCCGTCGACAGGTCGAAGACCTGAACCTGGTCCTGACCTGGGAGCGCGACGTACAGCCGGCGCTCGTTCGCGTCGATGGCCAGGCCCTGCGGTTCGCGCCCGGTGGGGATGACGCCGACCACTTCGTGCCGGTGCTTGTCGAAGACCGAGAGGCTCGCCAGGGTGTCGCTGGTGCAGTACCCGTTGACCGCGGTGAGGCGCCCCGCCAGCCTGGGTTCGAAGGCGGCGAAGACTGGAGCGAAGGCGAGCTCGTGGTCGGAGGCCACCGCCCTCGCCAGCGAGACCGAGATCAGGTCGGACCGGGCGCGTTCGGCGCGAAATGTCAGGGGAATGGTCACGGGCGCCTCGGGCACGAGCAGGTCGGCGGCCCCACCGGCGCGGGTCAACGTTGCCTTGGCGAACTTAGCGGCGAGGCCGGTGTAGAGCCCCACGGGCAGGCGCCCGAACGCGAGCAGGCGCTGAGGGCGCTCTTTGACCCACGAGATCTCGGACGAGGCGATCATGAGTGGCACTCCGAGGCCGTCGTCGCCGACCGCGGCCAGCGAGGCGACCGTGAACGAGACCTGCCGCGCTTCGTCGGGCGGCGCTTCGAGGTAGACGTACACCTCTCCCTGGTCTTCGAGGGGGGGCAGCACCACGCGCGCGGGCACCCGGAAGTGACAAGAAGTTCCGGTTGAAGCCACGACGATCGTCGCGAGAAGCCCTCTCAACCGACCCTCGATTCGAGGCCGGCTTGTTAGCACAGCTCGAGGGCATCAGCGACCGAGTTCGAAGGCGGCGGCGGCGGTGAGCGAGACTGACAGCCCTTCCGCCGGGGAGGTGCGCGCCCAGAGGTACGGCACGTCGTAGGCCACCGTGGTGGACAGCCCGGCGGTCTTCACGAGCCAATGCTTGGCGTTCCAGTTTCCACCGAGGCGTAACGCGATGACAGGGTACAGCCCGACCGGTGGCCCGTTGACCGCGTCGATGCCCCCGAGGCCGAGCCCGTACACCTCGAAGCGCCTCAGGACATCGCGGACGACGCCGCCGCCGCCCAGGAGCAAGGTTCGCCCGCCCGACAAGGCGATGGCCCAATCGAGGCTCCCGGCCATGAGTAGGTTGCCGTCGCGAAGCGTCACCCGGAAGCTGGGCCCGCCGGCCAGGTGTGCGCGCCTGTCGCCCACGACGACGGCCCCCGCCTCGAAGGTGGGGTGGGGGATGAGCAACGGTTCGGGAGTCAGGTGCGGGGGCGGCTCGGCGGCCGGCGGGGCGTTGTCGGTGATGGCGGTGGTTCGCCGCACTTGCACCGGCGTGGCCTTCACCGGTTCTTCGGAACCGAGCAGCGCGACGAGCGCGAACGTGGAGAACGCCAGCACGGGCGCACCCTACCGCAGGCGGGACCTCGAGGCATGTACGCGGAGGCCGACTCGGGTAGGGTGGCGGCGAATGGTGCGCTGCCTGCCGCTGGGTCCTGCCGTCGCGCTGATGCTTTCTTTGTCGGCGGCCGGTTACGAGCGCGAGGGTGGGGCCGGCGGCGTCTGCCTGTGGTGGGCGTCGCGCACCATTCGCTACGAGGTGAACGACTTCACCGTCCACCCGGCGGCCGAGGTCTGCGGGTCGCCCGGCAGCGACCTCTCGGCCGTGAAGCGGGCCGTGCAGGGCAGCTTCGCCGAGTGGGCGAAGGCGACCCGGGCCGGCGAGTCGGCGCCCTGCACCGACCTTGCGCTCGAGTACGCGGGCACGACGGGCGCTATTCAGGTCGGAAACGACGGCCACAACGTCGTCGTGTTCCGCCATGCCTCGTGCGAGAGCATCCCCGCGGGCGATGGGTGCCACCCGAACCATACTTGCGCCAATCAGTACAATTGCTGGGCGCAGGGACCTGTCATCGCGCTCACCACGACGACGTTCGACCCGAAGACGGGCGAGATATGGGACTCGGACATCGAGCTGAACGCGTTCGACACCACCCTCGGGGGAAGCGGCACCTACTTCACCTGCGCAGACCCCCAAGGGTCCATCTTCGCGCCGAGCAACGCCTGCCCCGAACCACCCTACGGCGCGACGAACTGCGTCTACATGGACGTGCAGAACACCGTCACCCACGAAGTCGGCCACGTGCTCGGCCTGGCCCACGACCCAGACTCGTCGACGACCATGTACGCATCGACGCCCCCCTACGAAACGCCCAAGCGAGACCTCGCCGAGGGCGACGTCCATGGCATCTGCGACATCTACCCATCGGGCAAGGAAGCCTCGACGTGCGGCAGCGTCGAGAGCGATGGAGGAAGCGCCAGGCCCCCGCCGAAGTGCGGCTGCACGGGGACTGGCGCCGCGGGGTGGCTGCTGGTCGCGCTCGCGCACCGTGGGCTGTGGCGCAGACGTCGGTAGCGCCGAAGCCGAGCTCACGGGACA
>JAHFDQ010000224.1:8624-9050 GCA_023248915.1 Archangiaceae bacterium
ACCCGTCTTGAAACAAGCAAAGGGCCGCGCCCCAGAGTCAGAGCGCGGCCCGTATCGGCGGCCCGACGGCCGCCGTGTGCGTCACTTCGCTGCTACGGCTTCACGTACATCATGAAGCCCTGGTCGTCGGCCAGGGTGCCGCCGCCGGTGCCGGTGACGGTCTGGACGATACGGGCGTTGAAGCTGCACCAGTACGGGTTCGCGTTCGTGGGCAGCGCGACCGTGTAGATGGAGAAGCTCGAGGTCTTGGTGACGAGCAGCGGGGGCAGCGGCTGGGTGACCAGCGCGTCGCCGAAGATGTCGTCGCACGCGACGGTCATCGACGGAGCGATGTTGGCCGCGTTCGAGCCGGCGCTGTAGCCGAGCTTGACCTCGTAGACCCCGTCGTCACGGTCGGTCGTGCAGGCTGCCACGGCGGCCGAGAAG
>JAHFDQ010000643.1 GCA_023248915.1 Archangiaceae bacterium
CGCGCCCGGTGTCCGGCCCGTTCACCACCACCAGCCGGCACTTGCGCAGCTTCGGGGTGGTGCGGTTTTCCACCACCAGCGTGTGGGTGGCGGTGATTTGCGCCTCTTCGAGCACCTCGATGCCCCCGGCCTCGCCGGGGCTGGTCATGATTTCGTCGGGGTGCGGCAGGTCGGGGTTCGCCATCGAAGCCGGCCGGACAATAACGGCTGATGACCACCTCGCGTAACTCATTCGCACGCGCTAGCTTGGCGCCGACCTCGATGGCGGACGGCAAGGCCAAGACGGCGGCGCGCACGAACGGCTCGCGGAAGGCGCTGGCGCTCCTGTCGCGAAAGCGCACGCTCTACTCGACCAAGCGGCTGGTCGAGGCGGCCAAGGCGCATGGGTTGCGCCCGCTGGTGCTCGACACGCTCCTGTGCAACCTGGTGCTCTCGAAGGACTCGCCGAAAATCCTCTACCACGACGCCGTGCTGCCGCCCGTCGACGTGGTGCTGCCGCGCATCGGGTCGAGCGTCACCAACTACGGCCTGGCCGTGGTCAGCCACCTGGACCTGATGGGCGTGCCCGTCCTGAACGCCGCGGCGCCCATCGCCCGCAGCCGCGACAAGCTGCGCTGCCTGCAAATGCTCACCAAGGCCGGCATCGACATACCCCGCACGGTGATGGCCCACGACCGGGCCAACGTCGAGCTGCTCGTCGAGCAGGTGGGGGGCCTGCCCGCAATCATCAAGCTCATCCGGGGCACCCAGGGCGTGGGGGTGATGATTGCCTCCACCGTCCAGGAAGTGAAAACCATCGTCGACACCTTCTGGCAGTTGGGCGAGGAAATCGTCATCCAGGAATTCATCGCCGAGTCGAAGGGGCGCGACGTGCGCGCGCTGGTGGTGGGCGACCGGGTGGTGGGCGCCATGCGAAGGAAGGCCAAGCGCGGCGAGTTCCGGTCGAACCTCCACCGCGGGGGCGAAGGCCGCCTCATCGAGCTTCCCCCAGCCTACACCGAGGTGGCCGTGCGGGCGGCCCGCGTCATCGGGCTGGAAATCGCCGGAGTCGACCTGCTCGAGGCCTCGGGCGGCCCGAAAATCATGGAAGTCAACTCGAGCCCGGGCTTCGAAGGGCTCGAAAAGGCGACCGGGCAGGACATCGCCGGTGCCATCATCGAGCACGCCATCGCCTTCGCCGAAGCCAGGCGCGCCGACGGCCAGCGGCGCAACGTCTGAGGCCCCGCACGGACGCTTGCTCTGACGAAGATGCCTTATTGAAGCGCTTCGGCGGCTCTCCCTAATATTCCCGTCGTCGCATGGCCCTGCCTCGCAAGCCGCTCACGGTTCTCCTGTACCAAGACATCCTCTGCGGGTGGAGCTACCTCGCCGACGCCCGGCTCGCTCCGCTGCGCGAAGAGCTGCGCCACGTCGTCCGTTTCCGCGCGCGGCCCTTTCCGCTCCGCCCGCAGGAAGCGCAGCCCACCCAGCGCGAGCTCGACTCGTTGGCGAAGGAGATTCGGCGCGCGAGCCGCGAACCCGAGGGGGCGCGACTTTCCACCGCGCTCTGGACGGACGGAGACCCGCCCCGGTCGTCGGTGCCCGCGCTGGCCGCGCTGGAAGCGGCCCGGCTGCTGGAACCCGGGGCGAGAGCGCACTTAGCGCGCGCCATGCAGCGGGCCGCGCTCGAGCAGGGGGTGAACGTCAGCCGGAGCGACGTCGTGCTCGAGCTGGCGAGCCGGCTGGGCTTCGACATGAACCGCTTCTCGGCGGCGTTCTTCTCGGCCGAAACCCGGCGGCTGATCCTCGAAGAGCACCGCCTGGCGTCCAGCCGCGGCGTGCGCGGGGTGCCGACGCTGGTACTCGGCGGCCGGTGGATGCTGTCCGGCCTCCGGTCGGTCGCGGAGTACCGCGAGCACATTCTGTCCTGCCTGCTCCAGGTGGGCTTGCCGGCGCCGGGCGCCCGGGAACGGCTCGTCCACTGACCGGGTCAAACACAGTGATTGAATCTCCTGGGGTTTTGGGCGTCTGATGCGCCCAATTCCCTGACGCCCGAAAGGATTTCGCCATGCGCCGACTCTTCCTGCTCGCGGCACCGCTCGCCCTGTTCTCGCTCGGAACGGCCTGCGTTCACCACTACGTGCGGGACACCGAATACTACGGCTACCGGTACTTCGGTTCCCACCCGATTCCCGACGACCTGGGCGGGGGCTGGTGCTTCATCGAGGGAGACCACACCCACGAGTACCTGCCCGCCCAGAACGTCTACTCCTACTCGGGCACCTACTACACCTACAGCGGCCCGTCCGATGTCTGGTACTTCGACTACCACCCGATGCCCAGCGGCGGGTACTGCGACCTCCACGGGCGCCACTCGCACAACTATGGCCCGGGCCACGACGTCGCCAGCTACTACTGGGACCGCGGCCGCAACGTCTACGTCTTCAATGACCCGAACTACCACGACGCCTCGGGCGCCCGGCCGCCTCCGGGACAGAGCGGCGGCTACGGAGCGCCTCCGGGTGGTGGCGGCAGGCCTCCCCCGGGCCAGGGCTACGGAGCACCGGCGGGCGGCGGAAGACCTCCTCCAGGAGGCGCCGCCTACGGGCCGCCTCCGGGTTCCGGCGCGCCACAAGGCCAGGGTTACGCACCGCCTCCGGGCGGCGGGGGCCGTCCCCCGGGTCAGGGCGCGCCTCCGGGAAATGGCGCTCCGAATGGGCGCGACCAGAACATGCCCCCGCCCGCTTCCGGCGGCTCGGGCTGGAACGGCCGCGACGCCACCCACAACAACACCCCTCCCGGCCGAGACGGCAGCGCGCCTCCGCCCGCTTCCGGCGGCTCAGGCTGGAACGGCCGCGACGCCACCCACAACGACACCCCTCCTGGCCGAGACGGCAATCCGCCCCCGCCCGCTTCCGGCGGCTCAGGCTGGAACGGCCGCGACGCCACCCACAACGACACCCCTCCTGGCCGCGACGGAAACGCGCCCCCGCCCGCTTCCGGCGGCTCGGGCTGGAACGGCCGCGACGCCACCCACAACAACACCCCTCCCGGCCGAGACGGCAGCGCGCCCCCGCCCGCTTCCGGCGGCTCAGGCTGGAACGGCCGCGACGCCACCCACAACGACACCCC
>JAHFDQ010000644.1 GCA_023248915.1 Archangiaceae bacterium
TCGTCCTCGGCATGCTGGCGCCGCCGAGCTTCGCCCAGGCGCCCGCTCCGAAGGTGACGATCAACGGCCTCGTCGAGTTCGCGACTACCGCGTATTGGGGCCTTGGGCAGGAAACCCAGACCGGCGCGATCAGCCCGAACCAACCCACTGTCGACCTGGGCGGCCACAAGCGCGGCTGGTCGTCGCGCGAGCGCGGAGTATTCACGATCACGGGCGAGGTCGGCCGGGTCAAGGGCGTGTGGGCCGTTGAGCTGGACTTTAGCAACGGTGCTGCCAATTTCAACGCCTCCAGCAACTCGGGAAGCCTCACCACCGTCGGCCCCTCCGGGACCGGCCGGTCGGCGTCCTTCGACCTCGACACCGACATCCAGGGCGCGGTCGAAACCAAGTGGCTATACCTCGAGACTCCGATCACCGGACCCGGCTCGCTGATGCCCTTCATCCCGGTGACCACGATCGGGCGGTTCGGCGGCCAACCGTTTCAGGGTCACGACTACAAGCCCGGCATCCTGGCCACCGGCGATTTCCCGGGCGTGAACCTGGTGACGACGTGGGCACCGAACCTCAAGAGCACGCTGACCTACGTCCAGATCAGCGAGGCGCTTGACCGGTTCATCGCTCCGAACCAGAAGGACTCGTCCGCCTTCGTCGCGAGCCTCGAGTGGGACGTCTTCAAAGGCCTGACCATCAAGCCGACCTACGCCTACGGCTTTTGGGACGGCGGCAACTGCGGAACCGGTGCACTCGGGACGCAGGGCTGGGGAGGCTACAACCCTAACGCCAACTGCCCGGCCGTCGTTGCCGGCACGGTCGCTGGTCCGGGCGGCGTGGGCCGCAACATCACCCGACACTATCTCGGCGGCGACGTTCGATGGACGATGGGGCCGTTTTCGTTCCAGCCCACGTTCCTGTATCTTCTCGGTGAACAGGAAGTCCTGAACCGCAACGGCATCGTGAACGACGTCGACATCCGGTCGTTCCTCCTCGACGCGATCGCCGGATTCCGGACGGGTCCGCTGCTCATCGAGAGCCGCATCATGTATACCCCAGGTGTGGACGCCAACCATGACGTCCAGAACGCCGGCGGTGGCACCATTCGGCAATATCAGGCGATCAACTCTGGGTTCGTCTACTTGAACGGGTGGTCGGAGATCTGGACGACCGGTCTCGACTTCATGGGCCTGCTGGTCAACCGAGACGGCCTCGCAACGCGCAACTCCCAGAGTTACGACAAGTACGGGCGCATCTTCTTCGCCGTCGCGGCCGACTACTCGCTGACGCCCAACCTGACGCTGACGGGAATCACCAACGTCAGTTGGACGGACACCAAGGTGGACACGAAGGGCACATCGGCGTCGGCCACGGGCATCACGCCGAGCGGCATTACCACGGCCGGCAACCCCTTCGTCGGAGGGAAGGAACGTTACCTGGGTAACGAGTGGGTCCTGAACTTGAAATATCGGTTCGCTCCCAACGTGGTGTTCGACGTCTCTGCCGCGGCGCTGCTCACCGGCCCCGCGCTGAACCTGCAGCGCACGCCGACCGGGTTCGGGTGCGTGACCGACGGCATCCCGACCTGCCAGTCGCGGGACGTCTACAAGATATCGTCCCGCATCCGGGTGACGTTCTAGGAATCCCCCACCTGGGGGGGTCCCGAGCGGGCCCCCATGCCCCCCGCCCTTCGGAGCGCCCCGGCCAACCGGGGCGCTCTTTTTTGCGCTTGTGTTTTCTTGATTCTGCGGATACCCTCCCGTCGACCGACTGCGGCCCTCGAGGACGAGCATGGCCGACCTCGGTTCCCGCACCGCACATAGCCTGCACTACCCGCGTCGAGAGCCGCTGCTCGCTTCGACACACGACCGTCCAACGCAATCCGCACATGAGGAGACGACAATGAGAAAGTCTGTCTTCGTTGCCCTGGCCGTTCTCGTCGTCCTCGGGCTGCTGGCGCCGCCGAGCTTCGCCCAGGCGCCGGCTCCGAAGGTGACGATCAACGGCCTCGTCGATTTCGTGACCACCGCCTACTGGGGCTTGGCCCAGCAGGCGCAGGTTGCGGGGACCAGCCCGAACCAACCGAGTGTCGACCTGGGTGCCCACAAGCACGGTTGGTACTCGCGCGAGCGCGGCGTGTTCACGATCACCGGTGAGGTGGGCCGGGTCAAGGGTGTGTGGGCCGTCGAGCTGGACTTCCAGAACGGTGCTAGCAACTTCAACGCCTCCAGCAATTCGGGGAGCCTGACCACCGTGGGTCCCACCTACACCGGCGCGTCGTCGGCCTTCGACCTCGATACCGACATCCAGGGCGCGGTCGAGACCAAGTGGCTCTATCTCGAGACCCCCATCACCGGTCCTGGCTCGCTCCTGCCCTTCATCCCGGTCACCACGATCGGGCGATTCGGTGGCCAGCCGTTCCGGGGTCACGACTACAAGCCGGGCATCCTCGTTACCGGCGACTTCCCGGGCGTGAACCTCGAAACGAGATGGGCGCCGAACGTCAAGAGCACGCTGACGTTCGTCCAGATCGGTGAGCAGCTCGACCGGTTCATCGCGCCGAACCAGAAGGATAACTACGCCTTCCTCGCCAGCCTCGAGTGGGACGTCTTCAAAGGCCTGACCATCAAGCCGACGTACGCGTACGGCTTCTGGGACGGCGGCAACTGTGGGACCGGCAACCTCGGCACCGAGGCCTACGGCGGCTACAACCCCAACGCCAACTGCCCGGCCACGGTCGCCGGCACGGTGGCCGGAGCGCCCGGCGTGGGCCGCAACATCACCCGGCACTATCTCGGAGGCGATGTCCGCTGGACGATGGGGCCACTCTCGGTCCAGCCGACGTTCCTCTATCTCCTCGGTGAACAGGAAGTGCTGAACCGCAACGGCATCCTGAACGACGTCGACATCCGGTCATTCCTCTTCGACACGATCGCCGGGTTCCGGACGGGTCCGCTGCTCGTTGAGACCCGCATCATGTACACCCCGGGGGTGAACGCCAACCACGATGTCCAGAACGCCGGCGGTGGCACCATCCGCACCTACCAGATGATCAACTCCGGGACCAGCTACATGAACGGCTGGTCGGAGATCTGGAAGAGTGGTG
>JAHFDQ010000645.1 GCA_023248915.1 Archangiaceae bacterium
CGCCTTCGGCCGGCCGAAGCGCCTATTCTCCGGCGCTTCGGTTCGGAGGTGTACCCAGGTGCGTTCAGTCGGACTGCTCGCGGCCGTGTCCGGCGCGGCGCTGCTGGCCTGCGGCGCGCCGCAGGGGCTGGCGCAGAAAGAACTCACTCCGACGGGGGGCAGGCTGTGCCTCCCCGACGACCGGGTCTGCCTCGAGGTGCCGTCCGGCTCGCTCGACCGAGTGCTGGTGCTCTTCATCGGGGAAGGGCAGGTCGCCGCACCCGCGCCCATCGGCCCGGTGTACGAGATCGGCCCGGCGGGCACGGAGTTCGCCGTCCCCGCCCACGTGAGCTTCCGCTACGACGTCCTTCCGGGGGTCGAAGACGGCGGGCTCGACGACGTCTCCGTCCTCAGGGTGTGGACGACCGGCGACGACGGCGGGTGGGACCCGCTCGGCACTCCGACGTTCGACCGCCGGCTGCGCGAGACCGGCGGCAGCGTTGCCCACCTCTCGCCCTTCGCCGTGATGCGCGTCGACGCGCAAGGCGACGCGGGCGTGCCCGACAGCGGCACCGGCGTCGACGCGGGGCCGAAGCCCGACGCGGGGCCCAAGTCGGACGGGGGAACGGACGGCGGGCCCAAGCCCGACGGAGGCCCGAAGCCGGACGCCGGCACGGACGCGGGAAGTCCCGACGCGGGAACCTCCGATGCGGGAACCGATGCCGGCGCTTCCGACGCCGGCTCGCCCGACGCCGGACTCGACGGCGGATTCCCCGATGCCAGCACCGACGCCGGGTTCGACGCAGGCCCGCCCGACTCCGGCTTCGACGCTGGACCTCCCGATGCCGGCATCGACGCAGGGCTTCCCGACGCCGGGTTCGACGCGGGACCCCCTGACGCGGGCCCACTGGACTCCGGCTTCGACGCCGGAATTCCCGACGCCGGCACCGACGCCGGCCCGCCCGATTCCGGGTTCGACGCCGGAGATTCCGACGCCGGCGCCGACGCGGGCCCGCCCGACTCCGGCGGCCTCGACGCGGGCGACGACGGCGGCGTGATCGACGCCGGCTGAGCGTCAAACGCCCGGCACCGGACACTCCTGCCCCGCGGGGCGAAACTCCTTGTCGCCCCCTGGACGCTTCCCTATAAACGCGCCGCGACAATCAACCTGCGCGACCACCCTTCAAGGAGCAGTCATGGCGCCGAGCGGCGAGAAGGTAAGCCTCAAGAACGGCAAGCTGAACGTTCCGGATCACCCGATCATCCCCTTCATCGAAGGCGACGGAACCGGGCGTGACATCTGGCGCGCCTCGGTCGCCGTCTTCGACGCCGCGGTCGAGAAGGCCTACAAGGGCAAGCGGAAGATCGCCTGGCTCGAGGTGTTCGCCGGCGAGAAGGCCTTCAAGAAGGTCAACAACTGGTTGCCCGACGAGACGGTGTCGGCGTTCCGCGACTACCTGGTCGGCATCAAGGGCCCGCTGACGACGCCGATCGGCGGCGGCATCACCTCGCTCAACGTCGCCCTGCGCCAACTGCTCGACCTGTACGTCTGCCTGCGGCCGGTGCGCTACTTCAAGGGCGTGCCCTCTCCGGTAAAGAGCCCCGAGAAGGTCGACATGGTGATCTTCCGCGAGAACACCGAAGACATCTACGCCGGCATCGAGTTCGAGGCGGGCACCGACAACGCCAAGAAGGTCCTCGGCTTCTTGCAGAAGGAATTCCCGAAGCTGTACGGGAAGATCCGCTTCCCCGGCACCACCGGCATCGGAATCAAGCCCGTGTCGCAAGAGGGCACCGAGCGCCTGGTCCGCGCGGCGATCGACTACGCGCTCCTCCACAAGCGCAAGAGCGTGAACATCGTCCACAAGGGCAACATCATGAAGTTCACCGAGGGCGCCTTCCGCAAGTGGGGCTACGCCCTCGCCGAGCGCGAGTTCGCCGACAAGGTCTACACCTGGGAACAGTGGGAAAAGACCAAGGCGGCAAGCGGCGAAGAGGCCGCCAACGCCGAGCAGAAGAAGGCCATCGCCGCCGGCAAGCTGGTGGTGAAGGACTCGATCGCCGACATCACCCTGCAGCAGGTGCTCACCCGGCCCGAGGAGTTCGACGTCATCGCCACCCTGAACCTGAACGGCGACTACCTCTCGGACGCGCTGGCCGCGCAGGTCGGCGGCATCGGCATCGCCCCGGGCGGGAACATCAACTACGTCTCGGGTCACGCGATCTTCGAGGCCACCCACGGCACTGCCCCCAAGTACGCCGACCAGGACAAGGTGAACCCGGGCTCGGTCATCCTCTCGGGCGACATGATGCTGCGGCACCTGGGCTGGGCCGAAGCGGCCGACCTCATCGTCAAGGGCATCGACAAGTCGATCTCGCAGAAGACGGTGACTTACGACTTCGCCCGCCTGATGAAGCAGGAAGGCCAGTCCGGAGTCACCGAGGTCAAGTGCAGCGAGTTCGGCCAGGCCATCGTCCGCAACATGTAGACGTCAGCGACAACCAACCCAACGGAGTCGACCATGAAGAAGAAGGTAGGTCTCATCGGCGGCGGGCAGATCGGCGGAAACCTCGCGCTCCTCGCGGTACAGAAGCAGCTCGGCGACGTCGTGCTCTACGACATCCCCGTGGCGGAAGGGCTGGTGAAAGGCAAGGCGCTCGACATCAACCAGTTGACCGCGGTCGACGGCTACGACTGCCGCGTCACCGGCACCACCAACTGGAAGGACGTCGCCGGAAGCGACGTGGTCATCATCACCGCCGGCATTCCGCGGAAGCCCGGCATGAGCCGCGAAGACCTGCTCGACGTGAACCTGAAGATCATGAGGGACGTCGCCGCCAACCTGAAGGAACACTGCCCGAATTCGTTCTGCATCAACATCGCCAACCCGCTCGACGCGATGGTCTACGCCCTGCAGAAGATCACCGGCTTCAAGAAGAGCCAGGTGGTTGGCATGGCGGGCGTGCTCGACACCTCGCGCTTCAAGTTCTTCGTAGCCGAGGCGTTGAACTGCTCGATCCGCGACATCGAGGCGCTGGTGCTAGGCGGCCACGGCGACGACATGGTGCCCATCCTCCGCGGAGTCACCGTCGGCGGCGTGCCGGTCACCAAGTTGC
>JAHFDQ010000646.1 GCA_023248915.1 Archangiaceae bacterium
GACTTGTCACTCGACAAGGCGGGGGTGGGCTACACGCTGTCGGCCTCGGCCAGCGGGTTGGCGACGGCCACCAGCGCGCCCTTCGACATCATCGCCGGAGCCGTTTCGAAGCTGGCCTTCGTCGTCCAGCCGGCGAATGGCCAGTTGGCGGTGGTGTTGACGCCCGCTATGCAGGTTGCGGTGCAGGACGCGCTGGGCAACACGGTGCCCGGGGCTTCGGCCACGGTCGCCATCGCCCTTGGCGACAACCCGGGACGGGCCATTCTGTCCGGCGCCACCTCCGAGGCAACGGTGGACGGGGTGGCGACGTACGAGGACTTGTCCCTCAACCGAGCAGGCGCCGGCTACACGATGACGGCGTCCGCGGCCGGCATGGCCGACGTCACCAGCGACCCATTCGACGTCGTGCCGACTCCGGTGAAGATCTACACGGCGGGTTGCGACTGCCAGTCGCCGGGCGGAATCGGTTTCAGCCTGTGGGGCCTGCTTGGCCTCGTGGCGTTGGCAGGGCGTCGCGGCCGGGGACGACCTCCGGCGGTACGCGGAGATCCTGGAATCGGTCGCTGCAGCGCAGGGCGTCGAGCTGGCTCAGCAAGGCATATGGCATTGACTGCAGGTCTGCTGGCGTTGTTTGCGGCCGCACCTGCGGCAGCGACCGATCCCTTCAGCTACCGCAAGCCGGTCACACTTGACCGCGCCCTGGTGGGCAATTCGGGCGCGCCGATGACTCTGCCGAACTTCCCAATGCTCTACAGCGTCACAGACGCCGCACTCATTACCACGTCCAACGGAGGCCACGTCACCAGCCCCAGCGGCGACGACATCATCTTTCGCGCCCTGGATGCCGCCACTTGCGGCGGTGCCTTCCCCTGCACGCTCGATCATGAGATCGAGAAGTACGACCCGACGACGGGAGCACTGGCCGCCTGGGTGCGACTCCCCTCGCTCAATTCCGTTTCCGCAAGCTCGGACACGGTCATCTACCTTTATTATGGCAACAGCGCCATCACGTCATCGACGCAGAGCGCCGCCGGGGTTTGGGACTCGGACTTCGTCGGTGTGTGGCATTTGGCCGACAACGCGGCCAATCAGACCGTGAAGGAATCGACTTCCAACAACAATACCGGAACGAGCGTTGCCAACACGGACTCCAAGACAACGACGGGACAGGTCAGTAGAGCGCTCGACTTCAACGGAAGTAGTGATTACGTGAACATGTTCAATCCGCCGTCCCTGGAGATTTCGGGCGGCGATGCCACTCTTTCCGCTTGGATATCTGCTCTCAACCCGTCCCTTGGGGGCGTAATTGCGGGTCCGGAAGCGTGCGGTGACCCGGGAACATTGTACATAGGTCTAGGCGGCGCTGGTGTTCCGTACCTCAGAGTAGAAGACAGTAATTGGCTTGATTCGTTAGCGACTTCGCCCACCGCCATCCTGGCAAACACGTGGCATCATGTTGTGGGTGTCAAATCGGGCATGTCCCTGAGCATCTATGACAACGGAAACCTCGAAGGCACCGGCACGTTCCCGATAGCCATCCCATACTCGAACTACTACTTCTCCGTGGGAGTCCGGGACCTCGGGGACGCTCAAGGATGCCTCAACTACTTCACGGGCACGATTGACGAGGTCCGTGCCTCGAAGATCGGCCGCTCCGCCGACTGGATAAGGGCGGAACACAACAACCAGAGCTCGCCGGCCACGTTCGCGGTCGCGGGCGCCGAGCAGTCGAGCGGGGTGGCCGCGAAGCTGGTCTTCACGGCGCCACCCAACGACGCCGTCGCCGGCGTGGCCGTGGCGCCGGCGATTCAGGTGACGGTGCTTGACGGCTTTGGTGACCCCGTTCCGTCCTCTACGGTCAGTATCGCCCTGAGCCTTGGGGCCAATCCGAGCGGGGGTGCCATCTTCGGCACCAATCCGAAGGCCGCCGCGGGCGGAGTGGCGACCTTCTCCGACGTTTCGATAGACAAGGCGGGAGTGGGGTACACGCTGACCGCCTCTTCGACCGGCCTCATCGGTGACATAAGCGGCGGATTCAACATTGTCGCGGGCCCGCCGGCGAAGGTGGTCTTCACCGTGCAGCCGTCCAACGCCACCGCCGGGGTTGGCTTGGCTCCTGCGGTACAGGTAACGGTGCAGGACAGCAACGGCAATACCATTACTTCCTCGGTGGCCAGTATCACCCTGGCCGTTGGCTCCAACCCCGGTAGCGGCAGGTTGAGCGGTACGCTGACGCAGAGCGCGGTGGCTGGAGTCGCCACCTTCGCGAACTTGTCCATGGACAAGAGTGGAACCGCATACACGCTGACGGCCTCCTCGGGCGGGCTCACCGGGGCCACCAGCGTCGCCTTCAACGTGACGGTAGGGGCTCCGGCGAAGCTGGCCTTCACGGTGCAGCCGGCGGGGGCTTCGGCGGGGGCGCCGCTGTCGCCGCCCGTGGCCGTGGCGGTGCAGGACGCCTTCGGAAACACCGACACCTCGTCGACGCCAAGTGTTGCCCTGTCCATCGGCTCCAACCCGGGCGGAGGCGCCTTGTCCGGGACGGCGACGCTGAACGCCGTCGCCGGACTCGCTGCCTTCCCCGGCCTGTCCATCGACAAGGTGGGGACGGGGTACACGCTGGTGGCTTCCTCGGCGGGGCTTGCCGGGGCTGCCTCCGTCGCCTTCGACGTCGTGACGGGAGCGGCGACGAAGTTGGCCTTCACGGTGCAGCCGATTTCCTCGGTGGCTGGAGCGGCCATTTCTCCCGCTGTGGCGGTGACAGTGCAGGACGCCTCCGGCAACCCGGTCGCGTCGTCGACGGCGAGCATTGCGCTGGCCTTCGGAAGCAACCCCGGGGGAGGGACTCTGTCGGGCGCGAGTTCCTCCAACGCCTCTGGAGGCGTAGCCACCTTTGGCGGGCTGTCCGTCGACAAGGCGGGCGTCGGCTACACGCTGGTGGCTTCCTCGGCCGGACTGACGGGAGCCACCAGTCTAACCTTCGACATTGCCGTGGCGGCGCCGGTGAAGCTGGCCTTCACGGTGCAACCGGTGGGTACCTCGGCAGGTGCGGCCATTACGCCTTCGGTGGAGGTGCAGGACTCCTTCG
>JAHFDQ010000647.1 GCA_023248915.1 Archangiaceae bacterium
GGAGGGTATTGGCGGTCGACAGGTCCACCAGGTTGCCCGAGACCGTGACGGTGCCGTTGGGCACGGCGTCGAAGGGGGCCAGCTCGGCGAACCGCTGAATCTGCCAGTAGGCGAAGCCCGCGTCGCTCGTGACGTTGACCTGGTGCGCGAGCACCGCCTTGTCGGGCGGGTTGTGGCTGCCCTGAATCAGGTACTGGTCCCGGTTGCCGTAGTTGACGTCGGTCGTGTCGATGGTGAGCACGGCCGAGGTGGCGCCGGCGTCGGGAGTCACTCCGCCGAGGTCTCCCTGGTCGACGCCGAAGAACCACATGTTCACGTCAGGGACGAGCAGCTCGAGCTGGTCTCCCGGCTGCCAGGGGTTGAGGTTGTGGATGTCGAGCGTGACGTGGGCGGGGGACGTGGTGGACACCGCATCGGGCCGGCCGTTCTCGACGTGGCCGAGGTCCACGGAGTCGCGGCTGCTCACGAAATAATCGCCGAGCGCTCCCCCGAGCATGTACTCGCCGTTGGGCACGCCCGGGATGACGAAGGTGCCGTCGGCCATGCCGGTGCCGGGGTACGTGACGTAGCCTCCGTCGACCTCGACCAGCGCGGAGATGGGCTGCTGGCTGAAGTCGATGGGCCGATTGATGATGCCGCGTCGCGTGGCGCTCACGTAGGTGACCACCTGCGAACCCGACACGGTGCGGGTCGCCTGGTGCGCGCCGGCGAAGCCCTCGCTGAAATGAACTACGTCGGCGACGAGGGCACCTCCGGCGAGGCGGCCTCCGACGTCGTCGTAGGCCAGGCCCGCGTCGGTGGAACGACTCCAGTACATCGCGGCGGCCGCCGTCCCCGCCGGAACCGGAATCGACACCGTCACCGGGTGGGCGAAGACGATGCCGTCCGGGCCGAAGCGGTAGACCTGGGTGATGGGGGCATACGCCGACGGCGGCGAGGTTCCCGTGGCGGTGACGGTGATTTGCGTCGTCGAGTCCACCGTCCCCGGCGGGAAGACCAGCGAGACACCCGCGTCCGTCTGGACCGAGCCGCCATCGGGGCCGACCGCCAGGGTGGTCGTGACGCTGGAGCCGCCCCCGCCCCCGCCGCCACCTCCTACTCCTCCCCCGCCGCCACCGCCTCCGGCGTCATTCCCGCCCTTGGCCACGGGACAGGCGCACAACGCCAACGCCACACCCACGAGCACGACATGAAAGATGCGAACCATCTGTCCCCCAGGGCGCCTCTCGCGCACGGTGCCAGTTGCGCGGCAGGATAGCCGTTCCGGCAGCGTCGCAGGAAGGTTGGAGCGTCAGAGCGCTGCGGTAGAAGCACACGATGGGGAAAACGAAATCTCACTTCGCGTGTCAGGCCTGCGGCACCCAGGCCGCCAAGTGGCTGGGCCGCTGCCCCGACTGCGGCGCCTGGGGCTCTTTGACCGAAGAGCTCGACCCGGGCAGCGACAACGCCCGGCCGGCCTGGGGCGCGGCGGACGGCGCGGCCAAGCCCACGCCCATCACCGAGGTCGCCGGCGAAGTCGAGGCGCGCCGGCAGACCGGCATCGCCGAGCTCGACCGGGTGCTGGGCGGCGGCGTGGTGGCCGGTTCGCTCGTGCTGCTCGGCGGCGACCCCGGCATCGGCAAGTCCACCCTGCTCCTGGCCGCCCTCGACCGGCTGTCTCGGCCCGGGCCCGCGCTGTACGTCTCGGGCGAAGAGTCGCTGCAGCAGACCAAGATGCGCGCCGAACGCCTGGGGGTGCGGTCGACGACGCTGCACCTGTTCGCCGAGACCGACGCCGAGAAAATCCTCTCCGCCGCGGCCGCGCTGAAGCCGGTCGCGCTGGTGGTCGACTCGATTCAGACGATGTACTTGCCCGAGCTGGGCAGCGCCCCGGGCACCCTGTCGCAGGTGCGCGAGGTGGCCGGGCGCCTGATGTCGTACGCCAAGCGGTCGGGCGTGCCCACCTTCATCGTGGGCCACATGACGAAGGACGGCGCCATCGCCGGGCCCCGGGTGCTCGAGCACATGGTGGACACGGTGCTCTACTTCGAGGGCGAGCGCGGCCACCCCTTTCGCATCTTGCGCGCCCACAAGAACCGGTTCGGTTCGACCAACGAGATCGGCGTCTTCGAGATGAAGGGCAGCGGCCTCGAAGAGGTGGCCGACCCGAGCGCGCTCTTCCTGGCCGAACGGCCGGCGGGCAAACCGGGCTCGGTGGTGACGTCCACCCTGAACGGCACCCGGCCGCTCTTGGTCGAGGTGCAGTCGCTGGTGGCGCCCACCGGCTACGGCACCGCGCGCCGCACCGCCATGGGGGTGGACAGCAACCGGGTGGCTCTCCTGGCCGCGGTGCTCGAGAAGAAAGAGGGCATCGAGCTGGTCGGCTGCGACCTGTTCGTCAACGTCGCCGGCGGCATGCAGCTGTCCGAACCCGCGGCCGACCTGGCGGTCTGCGCCGCGATGGTGTCGTCGTTGCGCAACCGGCCCATCGACGCCCAGACGCTGGTGCTGGGCGAAGTCGGCCTGGCCGGCGAGGTGCGGGCGGTGGGCCAGGTCGAACCGCGCCTGGCCGAGGCGGCGAAGATGGGGTTCAAGACGGTCATCCTCCCCAAGGGCAGCGCGAAGCGCCTCACCGAGCGGCGGCTCGAGCCGATTGGAGTCGCGACGTTGTCCGAGGCCCTGGCGGCGATGTTCGAGCCCTGAGATGCAGGCGCCCCTCTACCAGGTCGATGCCTTCGCGGCCGCCCCCTTCACCGGCAACCCGGCGGCGGTGGTGCTGCTCGATTCCTTCCTCGACGACGAGACGTTGCAGGCCATCGCAGAAGAGAACAGCCTCTCCGAGACGGCGTTCCTGGTGCCGCTGCCGCCGGGCGGTGCGGCCGACTACGCCTTGCGCTGGCTCACGCCGGTGAACGAGGTCGACCTGTGCGGCCACGCAACGCTGGCGAGCGCGCACGTGGTGCTGCGCCACCTCTGGCCCGGCCGGCGCTTCGTCACCTTCTCGACCCGCAGCGGCATCTTGCGGGTGGACGCCAACGGCGACCTGCTCACGGTCGCGCTGCCGGTGCGCGAACCCCGGCCCGCCCCCGTCTCGGACGAGCTGTGCCG
>JAHFDQ010000225.1:0-4857 GCA_023248915.1 Archangiaceae bacterium
TCGGTGGTGCGGGCCTTCGAAGACCACCCCAACTGGGAGCAAATCAAGAGCACCTTCCTCGAGAACAACCCGCAGGCGAGCGGCTTCACCTCGGCGCAGATGGTCGACGAGGTGCTGGCCGAGGTGGTCGGCCAGCGCGGCTCGAAGGCCCGCCTGGCCGAGCTCGCCGAGCCCGTCCTTGGGACCGAACCCCTGCAGAGGGCCGGGCTCGACCGTGTCGCGCCGGTCGACCTGGTGGCGCTTTCCAAGCAGCGCGAGCTGAAGCTGGGCGGCAAGCCATACCTGGCCAGGAGCGGAGAGAGTCAGCTCGTCGGCTTCTCCGAGGTGGACCCGGCGAGGCTCCACTCCCTGCTCGACCAGACCGGCCAGGGCAAGCTGCCCAAGATGACCGACGACGAGCTGAAGAGCCTGCAGACGTCCGCGCTGCAGACGGCCGACCGGCTCTTCACCAACCAGTTCGGCACCGACGGCGCGCTCAAGGACCAGGTGCGGCAGAAACTACCCGCCTACGCCAGCTACGCCCGCGGCCAGGCCGCCGACGACGCGGTCTTCGCGGGGCGCACCGAGGTTCGAAAGCAGGTGGACGCGCTCAAGGTGCTGCTCACCACCTTCCGCGACAACAATGAAGGCGACACCGCGCTGCGCCGGGCCGCGCTCGAGAAGCTGGGAGAACTGGGCGGCCGGGACGACGCGGCCGCGATTCTGCCGTTGGTTCGAAAGGGCAACGGCGCTGACCTGTACCACGGCCTGGAAGCCGTCCGGCGCATCACCAGCCGGGTCGGGTCGCCCCAGGTGCGAGGAGGCCTGGCGGCCGACCCCGAGATCGGCCCGTTGCTTTCGAAGGCGGTGCTCACCGATGCCGAGCGCACCCGGGTGATTGACGCGGTGCTGCTCCGGGGCGACATCGACGCGGCGAAGACCAAGCAGCACAAGGGCACCAACCTGAACGCGGTCTACTTCGTCACCTTCAAAGAGACGCTCCCGGGCCCCAACGGCACCCGCGAGCCGATTCGCGCGGTGTGGAAGCCCGAAGCCACGTGGATGGGGAAGGACAGGGCCTTCTTCACCCGCGAGGTGGCGGCCTACGAGTTCGACCGCAAGTTCGCCAAGACCGGCCTGGTGCCCCCCACCGTCGAGGGCATTCTCTCGACCGACGGGAGCGCGCCGACCGTGGGTTCGCTCCAGTGGATGGTGCCCGACTCCGAGCCCATCGGGCTGAACGTGACCGAGTACAACCCGAAGTTCGACCAGTTTCGCGCCTCGCCCCAGTACCTCGAGCAGGAAGCCAAGCTGAGGACCCTGCTGTACATCTACAGCGACCCCGACAAGCTGCCCAACCAGGTGCTCGCCACGCCCAATCTCCAGAACCTGATGGTCGACAAGAACGGCCGGATTTGGATGATCGACAACGCCTACAGCATGGGCGCGCCGGTGAGAGAAGTTGGGAAAGAGATATTGCCGCGCACCCCCCACCCGTCGCTCGACCAGTCGCTGAGGGCCGCAGGCGCCCAGGACGTCAGGGACGCCATGGGCAACCTCATCGACGACTCGAACGCCGAGGCGGTGGTGCGCCGCTTCCGAGACGTCTCCGGAGGAAGCAATGCCCCCCGTTGACCTCTCGGCGCTCCTCGGCAAGGGAACGCTCGACGCCGAGACGGTTCGCCGCCTGAAGGCCGAAGACCCGGAACAGATTCGCGCGATGCTGCTAGAGCACCTGCCCGAGGCCGAGGTCGACGCCATTCTCGCGCGCATTCGCGCGTTGATTCAGGCGCTCGACAGGCCCTGAGAGACCTCACCGCTCAGCTCCTGAAGCTGTTGCCGAACCCGGGCGGTCTCAGCGAAGCGCGACAACAACGCCCTGGCGTCGGCGGTAGGCGGGGCGACGACGGACCGGTTCTTGCTGAGTTGCCGCTGGCGTCGGACTTGCACTGCGCACGCACCCAAACCAGCGAGGAATCCGATGATCCCGAGAGTGATGCCCCTTGCCCTTGTGACGCTCGCGGGCTGCGGTGCCGAACAACTCACCGCGAGCGCGCAGCCGCTTCCCCCCACGCGGCTGTTCTACCTGGATGGCGAGGGCATCGAGAAGTGCGGTCCCTCATCCATCGCGCGGGGGCTGGCGCTCTCGCTGACTCCAGCGGTGGTTGACGAGGCCCAAACGAGCCTCGTGGCTCTCGAGGCTGAGCTGACCATCGCTGATACCAGCGGGAACCTGGTTCCCTTCGAGAAGGTGAACGGAAGTTTCCGCGCTCGCTTCGACCGGACCGGGACCTACGTCCTTGAGGCCACCCTCGGGGACGGTTCGCTCCTGACGCGGGAAGTCACGGTCGTCGAGCATGCCGGCCTCCGTCTGGGTCGCAGGGGGAGGAACGTCGTCACCCACGACACAAGCGGCGACTGCACCACGAGCGTCGTCGAGGAGGCTGCATCGCCGTCACTGGCTCTCAACCAAGAACTCCACGCCTACGTCGTTCCCGTGGACGCGCACGAGGAGCCGCTCGTTGGCGAGTTAGAGCTCAAGTTCTCTGGAACCATGAGCGTCCGCGCAGGGCTGTCTGACTCCCGCTTCAATGCCTACGTCTTCGAGCCCACCGAGCCGGGCACGAACGCCCTCACCATCAGCGACAGCACACTTCAGCAGGCGTACGAGATGTCCTTCGACGCGGACGGCGCACCTGCTGTCTGCCGGGCGTCGGAGTGACCCGGTCCTACTCGAGCCTCAGGGGCGTCGAAGGTAGGCGTCCACGTGAGCCGCGAACTCGGCGAAGTCGGACAGGCGCTCGTTCAAGACCTGGTGCAGTCGGCCCAAGTCCACCTCGAGATAGGCGTGCACCAGAATGTTCCGGAAGCCGGCGATCGCCCTGAAGCGAGCCGCGAAGTCTGCCGGGAGCGCGCCGAGCGCCGCGAGCTGGTCGATGGCAGTCGCATAGTCGCTCGCATCTCGGCCCGCGGACGCCGCCAGGTGCGTCGCCACGTCGAGCGCGTTCTGCGCGCACAACTGCAGCCCCCGCTCTACCGCCCAGGCTTCGTCCCGGCTCTGGGTCAGCGCCTCGAGAGGCTTTCCGGCGTGCCGGCCCAGGTTCTGCGCCGCGGCGTCGAGCGCCAGCAGGTGGCGACGCACGAGCTCGACGTCTGGGCGGCCGGGGCTCACTTGCCGAAATCCCCGCGACGGATGCGCGCTGACGCGGCCGCATCGAGCTTTGCGAGCTGCGGAACCCAGTCACAGTACCGCGACAGCGCTCGGCCCTCGCGCACGGTGGTCTGCACCAAATTTCGGCTCAGCAGCCGAATGCCGTCGCGCAGCACCCGATGATAGAGCATCGGGCCGGCGTGGTTGAGAAGCACGAGGTCCGCGCAGGTCCCTCCGAGCGCCCTCGAGCATTCGGTCGCCAGCTCGGCGTCGTACCCGAAGGCCGTCGGCGGGAGTCGCCGTTCGTCGACATACACCGCGACGTCCACGTCGCTGTGACCGCGGGCTTCGCCCCGCGCCGTCGAGCCAAACAGATACGCCTCGAGGATTTCCGCACGCGGCTCGAGCACCCGGCGCACTTTGTCTGCAATCGCGGTGACGGCAGCGTCCATCGCCGCGGACGATGCGGCGGCCCCACGGGAAACGCAAGCCGCGGGCCGAATGGGCATGGCTCGCGCGTCCTCAGGAGTGGTGGGGGCCGGCGCGTCATGGCGGGCGCGGTCGCTACTGGCACTGCCCGGACGACTGGCAGAAGGTGCCGGCAGGGCACTGGAAGCCGGGCGTGTGGCAGTCGGGCGCGGGCGGCTTGCCGCCGTCGGTGGCGCCGGCGGTGCAGGCGTGGGCGATGCACACCTCTCCGGCCATCGGGTCGCAGGCCTGGCACGCCATTCCACCGATGCCGCAGCGCTGGTTGCTGGTGCCGTTCCGGCAGGTCTTGTTGGGGCCGTTGCCCGAGCAGCAGCCGTTGGGACAACTGCTGGGGTTGCAGCTCTGATTCGGCCCTCCGTCGGGCACGCCGCCGTCGCCTCCCATTCCCAGGCAGGCCTGCCCGATGCAGAGCTGCTTGCCCGGGACGCACACGCCGCACGGGTCGGCGCCTCCGCCGCAGGCCGCGTTCGACGTGCCGGGCTGGCACGCCACTCCCGAGGCCCCGGGCTGGCAGCAGCCGTTGGGGCAATTCGAAGCGTTGCACGAGCTGGCGACGCAGGCGTTGCCCAGGCACACCTGGCCCGCGTTCGTGTCGCAGGTCGCGCACGAGCCGCCGGACTTGCCGCAATTCTGAGGCGAGGTGCCCACCATGCAGATGGCCGCCGACCCGGTGCCGGAACAGCAGCCGGTGCAGTTGGAAGGCCCGCAGCTCGCGCTCGCGTCCGGCGGGTTGGCGCAGGCGCCGGCCGCGCAGGTCTGCCCCGCGTCGCAGACGGCGCACGCGCTGCCGCCCTGACCGCAGGCGGTGGCCGCCTCGCCGGCCTCGCACCCGGCCTCGCCGCAGCAGCCGTCCGGGCAGGTGGCCGAAGAGCAGGCCGTGGACTGGACGCAGGCACCCGCGTGGCAGCGCTGCGACGTCCGGCACTGGTCGCACAGTTGGCCGTGCAGGCCACAGCTCGCAAGCGAGTCGCCCAGTTCGCAGACTCCGTCGAAGTCGCAGCAGCCCGAGCAGGTCGCCTGGCTGCACTCGAAGGTGGGCACCAGGCAGGCCGCGGCCGCCAGCGCGGCGAACCCTGCCCCCGCGAAGGCTAAGAGAGAACCGGTCTTCATGGCGGGGACACCTCTCGCCGCCCCGGATAACGAGCTTCGGCCCGCGGCGCTTCTACCACAGGGGCGGGACCGATTCCTTCCGGGGGGTCACCTTGCCGGCCCGCCCGTCGGTTCCGGCCCGGGGCTGC
>JAHFDQ010000225.1:4957-8988 GCA_023248915.1 Archangiaceae bacterium
CCCGTCCCGGCCCGAGAAGTCGGCTACGAATTCGCAGTCGTAGCGCACCGGCACCGGCACCAGCGCGTTCAGCTCGGGGTGGCCGGCGGTCTGGATTCGAATGGACGGCTCGGCCCTCAGGTAGGCCCGGGGGTCCTCCGGCATCAGCACCTGGCCCTCGCGGCCGACGGTCACCACGTCGGACGACAGGCTGAAGTTGGTCCAGGCCACCTCGCCCTTGGCCGGGCCCCGGGTGGCGAGCTGCTTGCCGTTCTCGAGGTTGACCCGCACCTCGAGGTGGCCGGTCGAGCCCGGGCAGGACGTGCGGGTCAAGAGCAGCGGGCTGATGGACGCGATGCGCTCTTTGCGCAGGTCGGGCCCCGCGCAGCCGAGGGCGACCGCCGCGGCGGTGAGGGCTACGAGAGCCCGCACGGCTAGGCCCGGCCGCTGGCCTTCAGCCAGCGCACTACGTCGCCCACCGCTTCCCGGGCCGAGCGAAACCGGTAGTCGAGCTCGCGCTGGGCCTTGGCCGAGTCCATCCACCAATACAGGGTGGCGTAGTCGAGCAGGTCGGGCAACACCGGCGTCGGCAGGCGCAGGAAGGCGAGCGCCTTCACCACCGCCTTGATGAGCCAGTTGGGCAGTTGCAGCACCCACTTCTTCAGCCCCGCCACCTCGAGGGTCAGGTCGATGATGCGGCGGACCGTCAGGTTCTCGCCCCCCAAGATGTACCGCTCGCCCGAGCGGCCCTTCACCAGCGCCGAGAGAATTCCCCTCGCCACGTCCTCGACGTGCACCACCGAGGTGCCGCCGGCGACCGCCATCGCCGGCCAGTCCTTCAGCGTGTCGCGGATGTAGCTGGCGGTGATGAGGTCGTCGTCTTCCGGGCCGTACACTTCGACCGGGTTCACCGTCACTACCGGCAGGCCGCCGTCCGAGAAGCGCCGGCACAGCGCTTCGGCGTCGTGCTTCGCTCCGGCGTAGAGCAGCTTGTTGCCGTCGAGCTCGAACGGCGCGGTCTCGTCGAAGACGGTAGGCTTCACGCTGCCGTTGATGGCGGTGGCCGACGAGACGAACACCACCCGCGGCTTGCCCGAGTCGCGCGCGGCCTCGAGCACGTGGGTGGTGCCGCCCACCACCACCTCGCGCATCTTCGGCGAGCGAATCTGGTCCCACGACGACAGGCTGGCCAGGTGGATGACGCCGTCGCACCCCGCCATGCCCGAGCGCAGCGAAGCCGGGTCGAGCACGTCGCCCAGGTGCTTCTCGTAGGGCACGCCGTCGATGCGGTGGGTTCTGCTCTGGGGCCTGAGCAGGCAGCGCACCTGGTGTCCCTCGGCGTGCAACAGGCGCACGACGCGCGACCCGATGAAGCCGTTGCCGCCGGTCACGAAGATGCGCATCGAGTCCCCCGTCCGGGGGCTCACCTAGCACCCCGGCGGCCGCACGACCACCCCAGGGCTGCGCACAGAGGCTCGGGCGCACCCGCCGTCAGATGGGGACGGGCGTTGTGGGCAGGTACTCAGTGCGCAGCTCGGTGGCGGCGAGGGCGGACGTCATCCCTTTTCGCCTGAGCGTTGGGGTGTCGAGCAGCACGCCGAGCACGACCGGCGTCTGCGAGTCGGGCGCGGGCCGGGCGGCATCGGCTCGGCCCCTCGCGCGGCGGCTGGCCTTGGCGGGCGTCGGGCTCCAGGTGATGGGGCGAATCGCCGACAGCGCGGTGGTGCCGCTTCCCTGGGGGGGCAGCGCCGAGACCGAGGTGCCGCTGTGCAGCCGGTAGCACCGGGCCAGGTCGCCCACCAGCGCCAGCGCCGACGCCGAGCGGTCGAAGGGGCCGTGGCCGAGCAACTTCGTCACGACCTCGTCGGTCGCCGAGTCGACGTCTCGATTGAACAGGCTGGGAGCGGGAAATCGGGGCATGTTCTTCTCGGAAACCTGGGCGAGGGCCTCGGCCTCGGTCAGGCCGGTCAAGAGTTCGAACAGGATGCCCGCGACCGCGCGCAGGTCGGTCTCGATGGCCGGCGCCTTGGTTCCCCGGGGGATGGCGCCGAAGAAGCCGGAGGGGGTACCGGAAACGTCGCGGGCGCTCTGCAGGGTTACCCGGCCGTCCGCCGCGAGGAGAATGTGCGCCGGCGACAGCGCTCCGTGCACCTGGCCCCGCGCGTGGAGCAGGGCTACGGCCCGGCAGACCTGCCAGGCGACGTAGAGAGCCGCCGAGACCGTCAGGCGAGAACCCGGCCCCAGCCTCGACAGGACCTGGTCCAGGGTGACGCGGTTCGGAACGCTGACGGAAATCCGGTTCGGCGTTCCGGGGGAAGACTGCCGGCGGGCGAAGGAGGGTGGTCGCACGCCCCCGAGGTGAGCAACTTGCGTGCCCCGGCGAGAAGGCCGTGAATTCGGCCTGCCGCCTGTGGAGTCGGGTCAACGCCTGTCCGCGCCCAGGTCAGTGGACTATGGACGCGCTGGAGCAGCCAGGCGTGGAGTCGATGTGCGCAGGCGACTACCTCTTCGGCCGGGACGCCGGCCGCGAAAAGAGCTATGGCCGGCGCGATGAGCGCCACCTCTTTCCCCAAGGAACGAATCAAGGTCCTCCTCCTGGAGAACGTGCACTCGAGCGCCGAGGCGCTCTTCGCGGCCGAGGGCTTTCACCTCGAGACGCGCCCGGGCGCGCTCCAGCCGGGCGAGCTGGTCGGCGCATTGCGCGACGTGCACGTGCTCGGAGTCCGAAGTCGGACGAAGGTGCCGGCCGAGGCGTTGGCGGACGCGAAGCGGCTGTTGTGCCTCGGCTGCTTCTGCATCGGCACCGACCAGGTGGACGTCGCGGCGGCGAACCGCGCGGGGGTGCCGGTCTTCAACGCCCCGTTCTCGAACACCCGCAGCGTGGCCGAGTTGGTGACCGCCGAGGTGGTGGCGCTGTCGCGCCAGTTGGGCGACCGGTCGCGCGAGTTGCACGCGGGCACCTGGCGGAAGGTGTCGACACAGTGCCACGAGGTGCGCGGCAAGACGCTGGGCATCATCGGCTACGGCCACATCGGCTCGCAGGTGGGGGTGCTGGCCGAGGCGCTGGGCATGCGGGTGCTGTACTTCGACGTGGCCAGCAAGCTGCCGATGGGCAACAACCGCCCGGTGGCCGCGCTCGGAGAGTTGCTCGAGGCGAGCGACTTCGTGACGCTGCACGTGCCCGACACGGCCCAGACGCGCCGCATGGTGGGCGCTGTCGAGCTGGCGAAGATGCGCGCCGGCGCCTACCTCTTGAACGCCAGCCGCGGCTCGGTGGTGGACGTGCCGGCGCTCGCAGAGGCGCTGCGCGAAGGAAGGCTCGCCGGCGCGGCCGCCGACGTCTTCCCGTCCGAACCCGGGGCCGGCACCGAGGAGTTTCACAGCGAGCTGCAGGGGCTGCCCAACGTGCTGCTCACCCCGCACATCGGCGGCTCGACCGAAGAGGCGCAAGAGGCCATCGGGCGCGAGGTGGCCACGGCGCTGCTCAAGTTCGTCAACGCCGGCGCCACCACCGGGGCGGTGAACTTCCCTCATGTCGAAGTGCCGCCCACGCCCGGCTCGCACCGGATATTGAACGTGCACCGGAACGTGCCCGGGGTGTTGGGCGCGGTGAATCGCATCGTCAGCGGGCTGGGGGCCAACATCCGCAGCCAGGTGCTGTCGACCGACGCCACCGTCGGCTACCTGGTGATGGACCTCGAACAAGACGTCTCGAGCGAAGTGAAGAAGGCCATCGCGGAATTGCCTACCAGCATCCGCACGCGAATCCTGTACTGACGGGGCATGGGTGCGCCGAATTGCGGCTTCGAGTACCGCGAGCGGGTGGGGGCCGCCGTCGCCGGCGCGGCGGCCGAGGCGTACCTGGCCGCCCGACACCCGCACTCGAGCCTGGCCGAGTGGGCCGCCCGGCTGGCTCGGGGCGAGGTGGACGTCGACGGCAAGCCCGCGCGGCCGGGTCAGCCGGTGGGGGCCGGGCAGGCGCTGGCGTGGCGGCGGCCGGGCTGGGTCGAGCCCGAGGCTCCGCTGGAGTTTGGCGTTCTCTACGACGACGG
>JAHFDQ010000226.1 GCA_023248915.1 Archangiaceae bacterium
CACGCGCTTCACCTCGTCAAGCAGCACCACGCCGTGCTCGGCCTTCACCCGCGCCCTGGCCAGCTCGATCAGCCCCACCACGTCCCGGGCGGTCGCGCCGCCCAAGTTGACTATCCAGTTCGCGTGCAGCGGAGAAACCTGTGCCCCGCCCAGCACGTGCCCCTTCAATCCGACCTTCTCGATGAGCCTCCCCGCGAAGTCGCCGGGCGGATTCCGGAAGACGCTGCCGAAGGTGGGCTGGCCAAAGGGCTGGGTGCGCTTTCGGTAGCCCAGGTCGGCGTCCATCGCCGCCTGAGAGGCCGCGACGTCTCCGGCCGGAAGCGCGAAGCGTACCCGGGTGGCGACGCCGGGCAGGTCGGTCTGGCGGTACTGGACCGGGAGCGCCGCGCGAGCAATCCACCCCACTCCGTCGGCGGTGGCGACCTCGACCGCGTCGACCACCGTCAGGCACTCGCCCGCCTTGGTGCCGGCGTTCATCGCCACCGCGCCGCCCAACGTGCCGGGAATGCCGGCGAGGAACTCGGCACCCACCCACCCGTGCGCCTTCATCTGCTGCAAGAGGCGCCCGATGGCCGCGCCCGCGCCCAGGGTGAGTTTGCCCCCGCCGCCTTCGCCGACTTCAGCGGCCTCGACCACCTCGGGGAAGAGATCGGCCGGCAGCTTCAGGGTGACTCCGGGGACGCCGCCGTCGCCCACCAGGGTGTTCGCCCCGCCCCCCAGCACCCAGACCGGCGCGCCGACGTCGCGCGCGCGCTTCAGCAGCTCGACCAGCGCCGCCGGAGTGGCCGGGCGCGCGAACAGCTCGGCCGGTCCACCCACGCGAACCGAAGTCTTCGGCGCCAGGGGCTCGTCGAACGTCAGCTCGGCGGCGAGCCCCCTGCCCAGACCGGCCAGCGCGGAAGCCGCCGCCCCGGTGCGCGCGGCCGCCATCATCCGGCCGCCTCTTGCGAGAGCAGCGCCAACAGCTCGGGCCCGACCGCGGTGATGTCGCCCGCCCCCAGCGTCAGCACGATGTCGCCGTCCTTCAGCCGCGGCGCCAGGGCCGCCGCCAGGTCGGCGCGGCGCTCGACGTAGGTCAGGTCGCGGTGGCCGTGGGCGGTGATGGCGTCGGCCAGATGCCGGCCCGAGATGCCGGGAATCGGGTCTTCCCCCGCGGCGTAGATGCCGGTCAGGAAGAGCACGTCGGCGTCGTTGAACGAGCTGACGAACTCGCCAAGCAGGTCGTGCGTGCGGGAATACCGGTGCGGCTGGAAGGCCACCACCAGGCGCCGGCCGAAGGCCTTGCGCGCGCCCGCCAGCGTGGCCCGCACCTCGGCCGGGTGGTGGCCGTAGTCGTCCACCACGGTGATGCCGCGCGCCTCGCCCCGCACCGTGAAGCGCCGCTGCACCCCCTCGAAGCCGGCGAGCGCCACGCGCACCGTGTCGAGCGGAACGTCCATTTCCTCGGCGGCGGCGATGACCGACAGCGCGTTCAGCGCGTTGTGGGCCCCCACCATGCGGACGGTGAAGAGGCCCAGGTCGTCCTGGCGGCGGAAGGCGCGGAAGGTGGTGGCGAAGCCGTTTAGCTTTACCCCCTCGAGCCGATAGTCGGCGGTGTGGGCGGCGCCGTAGGTGACGTAGCGCTTCTCGATGTGCGGAATCAGCTCTTGCACGTTGGGGTGGTCGAGGCACAGCACGTTCAACCCGTAGAACGGCACCCGGTTGCAGAACTCGACGAAGGCCGACTTCAGGGCGTCGAGGGTGCGGTAGTGGTCCATGTGCTCGGGGTCGATGTTCGTCACGATCGCGAGCGACGGGTGCAGCTTCAGGAACGAGCCGTCCGACTCGTCGGCTTCGACCACCATCAGGTCGCTCTTGCCGAGCTTGGCGTTCGAGTCGAGGACGTTCACCTTGCCGCCCACCACCGCGGTCGGGTCGAGCCCGCCGGCGGCGAGCACAGTGGCCACCATCGAGGTGGTGGTGGTTTTTCCGTGCGAGCCGGCTACCGCCACCGAGTACTTCAGGCGCATCAGCTCGGCCAGCATCTCGGCGCGGGGAATGACGGGGATTTTCCGGGCCCGGGCCGCCAGCACCTCGGGGTTGTCCTTCTTCACCGCCGACGAAATGACGACGACGTCCGCCTCGACCAGGTTCTCGGCCCGGTGGCCGGCGGCGATGGAAGCCCCCATCGTCCCCAAGCGGCGGGTCAGCTCGGTCTCTTTCAGGTCGCTGCCCGTCACGCGGTAGCCGAGGTTCAAGAGCACCTCGGCGATGCCGCTCATGCCGATGCCGCCGATGCCCACGAAGTGCACCTGGGCGGCGTTGCGCGTCTTGAACTGGCTGGGAGGCTTCCGTTGGGCGCTCATGACTTCACGGCTCCTTGAGGCGCGGGCAGTCGGGCGCCTTCGGGACGAGACCTGCCTGCCGGCCCCCAGGCGTCGACCATCAGCTGCACGCAGACGTCGGCCAATTCCTTCGCCGCCTCGGGACGGCCCAGCAGGCCCGCCATCTTCTCCATGCGCCGAAGCCTCTCGGGCTCGGCCTTCAACTGGCGAATGTGCTCGGCCAGCACCGCGCCGTTCAGGTCCTGCTCGCGGAACATCAGGGCGGCGCCGGCCGCCACCAGGGCGCTGGCGTTCACCGCCTGGTGGTCGTCGGTCGCGTGCGGGAACGGAATCAGAATCGACGCCTTCTTACACACCGTCAGCTCGGCCAGAGTGGTGGCTCCGGCGCGGCACACCACCAGCTCGGCGCCGGCGTAGGCTGCCGACATGTCGTCGATGAACTCGACCACCTTCGCGTCGAAGCCCCTGTCGGCGTAGCCCTTCTTCACGGCCTCTAAGTCGGCCCGCCCAGTCTGGTGCACGAAGCGCAAGCAGGCCTTCAGGTCGCCCAGGTGGTCGAGCGCCTCGAGCATGCGGGCGTTCAGCCCCTTGGCGCCGAGCGAGCCGCCGAAAACCAGCACCGTGAACCGGTAGTGGTCCACCCGCGAGCGCAGGTAGTTGTCCATCAGCTTCCGGCGAATCGGGTTGCCCACCAGGTGCACCTTCTTCTCGGGGAAGAACCGGCCCGCCTGTTCGAAAGCGGTGAATACCGCCCGCACGAAGCGACCGAGAATCTTGTTGGTGAAGCCGGGCAGCGCGTTCTGTTCCTGCACCGCGGTGGGCACCCGCGACAGCCAGGCCGCCAACAGCACCGGCCCCGACGAGTACCCGCCGACCCCCACCGCCACGTCGGGGCGGTACCGGCGCAAGAGCAACAGGGACGACAAGAGCGCCAGCGGCAGCTCGACCAGCGCGCGTAAGACTTTCAACGGCCCCATGCCCTTCAGCCCGTGCACGCGAATGGTCTCGAGCTTGTACCCCGCCTCGGGCACCACCCTCGCCTCGAGCCCCTGCCGGGTGCCCACGAAGACGACCTCGTTCTTCGGGTGGCGGGTGCTGACTTCCTCGGCCAGCGCGATGCCGGGGAAGAGGTGGCCGCCCGTGCCGCCGCCGGCGATGAGCACCCTCATGCCGCCTCCAGGTCGGCGGAAACCTCGCGGGCGTTGCGCGCCTGCCGCTCGGCGCCTCGGGCGTTGCCCGCCGCCGGCGAACCCGCCGCCACCGACAAGAGCAGCCCGGCCGCCCCCATCAGCACGATGAGCGACGAGCCTCCGTACGAGATGAACGGCAGGGTCAGCCCCTTGGTGGGCGCCAACCCCATCGCCACCGCCATGTTCACCACCGCCTGGAAGCCGATGGCCGAGGTGATGCCGAGCGCGAGGTAGGTGCCGAAGGGCTCGCTCGCCGCCAAGGCCGCGCGGATGCCGCGCCAGACGATGACGCCGTAGAGGGTGACGACCAGCGCCACTCCGGCCAGCCCCAGCTCTTCGCCGATGATGGAGAAGATGAAGTCGGTGTGCGCCTCGGGCAGGAAGAACAGCTTCTGCCGGCCGTCGCCGAGGCCCAGCCCCCACAGCCCACCCGAGCCGATGGACATCAGCGACTCGGTCACCTGGTAGCCGCTGCCGCGCCGGTTGGCCCAGGGGTCGAGGAAGGCGCTCCACCGGGCGAAGCGGTACGGCGAGCGGATGATGGCCGTGTACGCGAAGGGAATGACGGCGAGCACCGAGCCCACCAGGTACGACAGCTTGGTGCCCGCGGCGAAGAGCAAGATGAACATCAGGAACAGAAGCGTCACCGCGCTTCCGAAGTCGGGCTCGAGCATGCAGAGCACCACCAGGAACCCCGCGACCGCCAGGTGCGGCAAGAAGCCGATGGAGAACAGCGCCACCTTCTCGCGCTTCTTCGCCAGCGAGTACGACAGGTAGACGACCCAGGCCAGCTTGGCGACCTCGGCCGGCTGAATCGAGACGCCGGGGAAGCGAATCCACCGCTTGGCGCCCCCCACCATCGTGCCCAGGCCCGGAACGAGCACCGCCACGAGCAGGAGCACCGCCACCACCAGCACCGGGTAGGCGAAGCGGGCCACCCGCCGGTACCCGACGCGCAAGGCGACCGCCATCGCGACCAGCCCCAGCCCGGCGGCGGTGAGCTGGCGCCACAGGTAGTGGAAGCTGTCGCCGAGCCGGTCCTGCGCAGTGACGGCGCTCGACGAGTAGACCATCACCAGCCCCAGCGTCACGAGCGAGAGCACCGCGCCCAACAGGATGGGGTCCACCGCCGGAGGGGCGACGCGCGCGCTTCCTCGGGGAGAACCGGTCGCCATCTCTAGAGCGCCCCCACCAGCCGCTTGAAGGTGTCGCCGCGGTCTTCGAAGTTCTTGAACTGGTCGTAGGACGCGCAGGCGGGCGACAGCAGCACCACGTCCCCCGCCACCGACAGCTCGCGCGCGCGGGCGACGGCCTTCTCGAGCGTGCCGCACGGGTGCACCGGCGCCACTCCCCGGTAGGCCGCCTCGACCGCCGGCGCGTCCTGGCCCAGCGTCAGCACGCCCTTCACCTTGCCGCGCGACGCCTCGACCATCGGCGCGTAGGGGGCTCCCTTGCCCTTGCCTCCGGCGATCAGCCAGAGCCCGCCCGGGAAGGCCTTCAGCGCCACCAGCGACGAGTCCACGTTGGTGGCCTTCGAGTCGTTCACCCACTCGACGCCGTCGAGCGACCGCACGCTCTCCAACCGGTGCGGCAGCCCCGGGTAGGCGTCGAGGCCGGCCTGCACCTGGGCCGCAGACACCCCGCCGAGCCGCGCCAAGAGCGCCGCCGCCATCGCGTTCTCGAGGTTGTGGCCGCCGCGCAGCGCGCGGTTGCCGACGCGGTAGGTTTCCCTCCCGGCCACGTCGAGGACGAAGCCGCCGGCCTCGGGCGAGGCCTTCCCGGCCAGCGCCGGCCCTCCCGCGGCCGGCCGCCCCGACGAGGTGAATCCGTAGACCGGCACCCGCGCGGCGCGGGCCAGCCCCATCACCGCGACGTCGTCAGCATTCACCACCGCGAAGTCTCCCTGGCGCTGGTTGCGGAAGATGCGCGCCTTGGCGGCGCCGTAGGCGGCCTGGTTCTCGTACCGGTCGAGGTGGTCGGGCGTCAGGTTGAGAATCGCCGCGCCGTGCACCCTCGCCTGGTCCAGGCCCTCGAGCTGGAAGCTGGACAGCTCGACGACGCTGACGTCGAAGCCCTTCGGGTCGAGCACCCCTTCCGAGAACGGGCGCCCCAGGTTGCCGCCCACGAAGACGCGTCGGACCCCCTGGGAGAAGAGGACTCCGGTGAGCGCGGTGGTGGTGCTCTTGCCGTTGGTGCCGGTGATGCCCACCACCGGGCCGACCCGGCCGGCGCCCAACCGCCAGGCCAGCTCGATCTCGCCGAGGACGGGCACCCCGGCCGCGCCGGCCGCCACCACCCAGCCCTGCGCCAGCGGCACCCCGGGGCTCATCACCACGAAGTCGGCGCCGCGCCAGGTGGCGTCGGACAGGCCCCCCAGCACCAGCTCGACCCCTCTCGCGGCCAGCTTCGCGGGACTCTCTCCCAGCTCGCCCGCGCCCTTCGCGTCGGCCGCGCGCACCTGGGCGCCCTGCGACAGGCATAGGTCGATCGCCGCCAGGCCGCTCTTGCCCAGCCCCACCACCGCCGCCATCTGGCCGGCGAGGCGCCTGCCATCGGCGTCGCTCGAGAGCTTGAACGCCATCTCAAGTCACCTCAGCTTGACCGACAGGAGCGCCACGCCCCCGCAGAGAATCGACAGAATCCAGAAGCGCACGATGATCTTCGGCTCGGCCCAGCCCTTCAGCTCGTAGTGGTGGTGCACCGGCGCCATCTTGAAGACGCGCTTCCCCGTCGTCTTGAACGAGACCACCTGGATCATCACCGAGAGGATTTCGGCAAAGAAGACTCCGTGGATGATGATCGAGACCACCTCGTTCTTCGACAAGAGCGCCAGGCAGCCCAGCGCGCCACCCAACGCCAGCGCGCCGACGTCGCCCATGAAAATGGACGCCGGGTAGGTGTTGAACCAGAGGAACGAGATGCCCGCCCCGACGATGGCCGCGCAGAAGACGGCCAGCTCGGCGCCGCCGAGCACCGCTGGGATGCCCAGGTACTGGTGCAACGGAATGCCCACCACCCGCGACACGCCCGCGGTGTGCACCACGTCGGCGACCGAGAGCGTCGTGCCGGCCACGTAGCACAGGACCGCGAAGGTGGTGGACGCGACGATGGTGGGCACGATGGCTAGGCCGTCGAGCCCGTCGGTGAGATTCACCGCGTTCGAGGTGCCCACCACCACCACCCAGCCGAACGCCACGTACACCCAGCTCATGTTGGGGTTGAACCAGTGGGTGGGAATGAACGGCAGCGTCAGCCGGGTGTCGATGAGCAGCGTCGGGTAGAGGCCGTCGGCGTGGCGCCACTCGCACAGGAAGGCGAAGACGGCCACCGCGTAGAAGACCGTCTGCAGCACCAGCTTCTTCCGCCCGGCCAACCCCTTCGAGTTCTTCTTCGACAGCTTCAGGTAGTCGTCGAGGAAGCCGATGAAGCCGTAGGACAGCGTGATGAGCAGCGCCACCCACACCACCCGCGACGACAGGTCAGCGAACACCGCGGTGGCCGCCGCGATGCACAACAGGATCATCAGTCCGCCCATGGTGGGCGTGCCCTTCTTCTTCTGGTGCGAGTCGGGGACGTCTTCGCGGACGTTGCTCTGGCCGTGCTGCTGCGACCGCAGCCGGTCGATGACGGCCGGCCCCACCAGCATGCCCAGCACCAGCGACGACACCCCCGCGGCGATGATGCGGAACGAAGGGTACTTGAGGAAGTTCAGGTACCGCGCCGCCTCGTGATCCTTCAGCCACTCGTAGAGCAGGTAGAGCATCAGTGCCCCCCTTCGCCGACGGTGCCGGTGAGGGCTTCCACCACCCGCTCGAGCCGCATGCCCCGGCTGGCCTTCACCAGCACCACGTCTTTCGCCGCGAGGCGCGGGCGCAGCCAGGCCACCAGCGGCTCGACCTCGGTGAAGTGCGCCGCCGCCTGCCCCAGCCCCGCCGACTCTCGCCCCGCCGCCGAGCGCGGCCCGAAGAAGGCCGCCAGCGCCACCAGGCGGCCCACCTTCTCGCCCAGCGCAAGGTGCTCGGCCGCCTCGTCGGGGCCCAGCTCGAGCATGTCGCCCAGCACCGCCACCGCGCGCCCACCCTCGGCGCGGGCCAGCGAGGCCACGGTTTCCAGCGCCGCGCCCATCGACGACGGGTTGGCGTTGTAGCAGTCGTCCAGCACCGTGACGCCGCCCGGAGCGGCCGCGAGGTTGAGCCGCCGGGCGAACGGCCGGGCCGTCTCGAGCCCGGCGACGCACTCCTCGGGCCGGTAGCCCAGCGCCACGCCCATGGCGAAGGCGCCGGCGGCGTTCAAGGCGTTGTGCTCGCCCACGAAGGCCAACCGCACCCGGAATTCTTTGCCCTGGAAAGCCAGGCCCACGTCCAGCCCCTGCCGCCCGAGAGAGGTGAGCCGCGCCAGGCGGACGTCGGCGCCGGCGACTCGACCGAAGGTGAGCTGCTTCGCGGAACAGTCTTCGGCCTGCGCCTTCACCCGCGCGTCGTCGGCGTTCACCACGGCGGTCGCGCCGGCGGGCAGCCCCCGGAAGAGCTCGCCCTTGGCCGACGCCACCCCCTCGAGGCTGCCCAAGCCGTGCAGGTGGGCCGGCTGCACCACGGTGATGAGCCCCGCGGCGGGCTGCACCAGCTCGGTCAGCCGCGAGATCTCACCGGGGTTGCTCATGCCCAGCTCGACCACCGCCGCCACGTGCTCGGGGCCCAGCCCGAACAGCGTCAGCGGAACGCCCACCTCGTTGTTCAGGTTGCCGGTCGTCTTCAGGGCCGGCCCGCGCGTGCCGAGAATGGCCGCCACCAATTCCTTGGTGGTCGTCTTCCCGTTCGACCCGGTGACCGCCCCGACCGGCACGTCAAAGCGCGCCCGGTGGAACTTTCCGAGCGCCCCCAGGGCCCGCAGCGTGTCGGTCACCTCGAACACCGCGTAGTTACCCGCCAGGGCCTCGGGCGCCCGACCCGCCTTCACCACCAGCCCCGCGGCCCCGGCCGCGACGGCCGCCGGCAGAAAGTCGTGCGCGTCGAAGCGTTCTCCGGCCAGCGCGACGAAGAGGCACGCCGGCGAGAGCGCGCGGGTGTCGGTGCACACCGCGCCGTAGGACGCGCGCGGCCCGGACCGGGTCCTTCGCCCGCCCGTCGCCGCCACCACCTGCTCGTCCGAGAACCGCACCGGCATCGAACTTCGCCTCGACTTCCTTTCCGCCCGCTACAGCTTCAGCCATGGTGCGGCCGTCACGAGCTTCACGGCAGCGCGTCGAGCGCCTTCTTCGCTTCGGCGCAGTCGTCGAACGGCAGCTTCTCGTCGTCCACCTGCTGGGTGGTCTCGTGGCCCTTCCCCGCGACGAGGACGATGTCCCCGCGCTTGGCCAGGCCCGCGGCCATCCGAATGGCGTCGGCCCGGTCGGCCTCGACCAGGTAGCCCTTCTCGCCCGACTTGGCCTTGCCCGCCGACATGCGCCTCAACCCGGCCTTCTCGAG
>JAHFDQ010000648.1 GCA_023248915.1 Archangiaceae bacterium
GGTGACGGCGAACCGCAAGAGCGCGTTGGGTATGCCGTCGTGCTTGAGGCGCGGAGCCACCTGCCACACGCGAAGGAAGGCCTCCTGAAGCACCGCCTCGGCGTCCACCCACGCGGCGAAGGGGCGCAGCGTCACCCGCACCGGCCGCTCGGCGCCGGCCAACCAACGCCCGTAGGCATCGGCGTCGCCGGCGGCAATCGCCTCGAGAACGCGCTCTTCTTCCTCCACCGCGCTCGCACCCTCGCTTCCTACAGGCTGACCTCGAGCAACTCCGGTCCGCAGGCAATCAGCACCTTCACCGGCGCGGCCAGGTCGGCGGCATAGCGCACCGAGAGAACGACGACGAGCCCGGGGCCGTACGCGCCATCGACCGTGGTGCCCGCCGGGTCGACCTCCACCCGCACCCGCCGGCCGTCGGACAGCTCGAGCTCGACCTCGCCCGCGGGCGCCCAGGCGAGCGGCCGGTCGTCGGGGGTGATCTCCAGCACCAGCCGGCCGTCCCGGCGCCGCACCACGCGGCCTATGAAGCGGCGCCGGGCGGGCCCTGGAACCGCGGGCGCCGCGGGGGAACCGCCAGGCTGGTCCTGCTCCTTCTTCGGTGCCTCAGGCTCGTCCGCGCGTCCGCGAATCAGCTTCATCAGCTCGGCAGCCGTCGCTATGACCCGGCTCGGCAGGGATGCCCTGGGCGAGTCGCCGGCGTCCGAGTCCTCGTCCGTGGCCCGCTCGGGGAGAGCGACATCGCCGGTGATGGGCTCCGGCGAAAGCTCGGGCGCGCCCTCGTCGTCGCCGAGCCCGACGCCAGCACCGGTGACTGGCTCCTCGGGGAGCTGGGGGACTCCTCCGCGGGCAGACCGACCCTTCGGAGAAAGCGTCGGCGCGGAGCGCGCGACTCCCCCCACCATTGAATCGAACGTGCCGGCGGCCCGAAGGACTCTCTCGACCGGCGCTCCCGGCACGGCGACCCTGAGCCCCAGCCCCTCGGCGGACATCCCGAACGGCAGCTCGTGCGGGAGCGTCTCGTGACGGCGCGGCGCCCGCGGGTCGACCGTCGCGGCCTCACTCACGGCAATCCAGGAAGTGAGCCGGGTGGCGATCTGGTACTCGAGGCCCGCATTCAGCACCTGGGCGTCCGTCCCGGCGGCGTCGGCCCCCGTGGCGAAGTCCAGCTCGAGGTCTTCCACCAGCTCGCGGCCAAAGAGCGCGGTGACCCCGGCGTTGCCCTCACCGGGCTCGATGCGGCCAAACGCCAGCCGCTGCTCGAACGGCCCGCTCGCGGTACGACCCCGCACCACCAGCTCGCCACCCTCGGGTGCGAGCTGCAGCGACAACAACGCCGGCGAGCCCGCGTACAGGTCGGGCACGCGCGCCGGAGCAGCGGCCTTGAACGCGCCGCCGGCCACCTCTACCTCGGTGAGCAGTGGAGCCCGGGTGCGCGCCACCAGTCGGGCCTGGGCCCGCTCGACGTCTTCGTCCAGGCCGATGACCAGCTCGGCGCCTCGACCGGCGCGGGCGGCCGGCGAGGTGAGGCTGCGGTTCACCGCCGACCCTACGCCCACCACGTGCAGCCGCGAGCGGGCCGGGAGCCGCCGAACCACCGTCTCCAAGAGCTCGCGCTCGCCGCCGATGAGGCCGTCGGTGACGAGCACCACCTGCCGCTGCGCGTCGGCGCGCAGGGGAGCGAGCGCCTCGACGATGGCGTCCCGCATCTCGGTGGCGCCGCCAGCCCGGAGTCGCGCCAGCCACGCCAGCGCGTCACGCCGCGCCTTCGCCGTGGCGAGCTCGGGCCCCCGCTTCCAGCGCCTCGGCGCGCTGGAGAACTCGATGAGCTCGAGCTGGTCGGCGTCGCCGAGCGAGTCCACCAGGGCCGACACCACCCGGCGGGCCTGGTCGAGCGGCGCGCCGGACATCGAGCCCGAGGTGTCGAGCAGCACGATGAGGTCGCGCGGCTGCGCGGCCATGCCGGCGCCGGCGTCGGGCGGAGTGAGCGTCAACAGGCCGTAGGCCGCTTCGGCGGTGCGGCCGGCCCGGGGGCGCGCAACGTCCATGGCCAGTCCCACCGCGAGGTCGGCCACCCGCCAGCGCACCACCACGTCCCGGTCCAGCGCGGCGCCGCGCTCGTCCGCGAAGCTGACGTCGAACCGCCCTAACCCTTGCGCCGCATGCAGCGTGTGGCTGGGAGACTCGGGGCGAACTCCCTCCGGGAGCCGGTCGCGGATGGACAGCCCGAGCGACAGCTTCACCGGGAGCGCCCGGTCAGCGACGTCCACGGTGACCTCGGCCGCGTCCGCCACCCGGCCGGAGTCGCCCAGGTACCGCGGCGCCACTACCGTGGGAAAGCGCCACTCCCAGAACCCATCCGGCAGGAAGGCCAGCTTCTGGTCGAGGGTGACTTCGCACGCCACCTCGGTCAGGGGCGGGACGTTGCCCACTTCCTGGGTGAAGAGGCTCGACCGTTCCTGGTCGAGCAACGCGGCCGTCCTGCCGTCGAGGATGGCGTCCTCGAAGCGCTGGCGAGCCTGCTTCTTCGAGTCCACCTCGCCGACGACGCGCGTTTCGCCGACGCGGAACGCGAAGCCGCTCACCGCCCCGTCCGCGGGCAGCGGCAGCTTGTAGGTGACGCGGAGCGGCTCAGCGTACGGGTTGCGGAACGTCTGCTCGAGCTTCACGCGAACCAGCCCGCCCTTCGCGTCGGCGGTCAGCGACGCGCCCAGCAACGGGAAGGGGCGCCCGTCCACGGAGACGAGGCGGCCTCCGGTGGACTCGTGGGGCTGGGCGTTGGTGTGGCTGCGGGCTGCGCTGGGCATGGCGTCGGTCCTTTCGGTTGAAGCGGGCATAGCCGCTCAACGCGATGGGGCCGGAATTGGTGACAGCGGTCGGGAGGGTGCCCGGAAGCGCCCGGGATGTCTCGCGAATTTAGTCCGGGACGGTACGCGGACCGGGCCGGGAACGGCGCAGCCCCCGCCGCGCCAGCGCGACGAGTCCGAGGAGTCCCCACACCCCGACGCCCCCGCCGGACGACTGACAGTCGCAACCCGCCGTGTAACTCTTCTCCGGCGTCAGCACGACGGTG
>JAHFDQ010000227.1 GCA_023248915.1 Archangiaceae bacterium
CAGCCGAGGCCCGGGCCGGGCAGGTGTTCGGCCAGCCAGGAGCCGAGCAGCAGCGCCTCGATGCCGGCCAGCGCCAGCCAGGGGCCGAACGGGAGGTTCGTCGGGCCGGGCGTCCACTCTAAGTCCTCTCCCTCGGCGTCGACCGGGTCGTCCGGAATGGGCTGCAGGAAGACCGAGTAGGGCAACAGCAACAGCCTCCGGCCGAAGGTGAGCCCGGGGCGCAGGAATTCCCAGGTCATCGCGGGCGGCGCAGGTGCCGGCGTCGGCTCGTGCGGCAGATCGGGGCCCGGTGGCGGGCCTTCCGGCGCCGAGGGCGGCCCCGCACGCCCGGTCACCAGCAACCGCCCAACCCCGTAGACCGAGCCCTGAACCGCCGCGAGGAAGATCAACGCGAACAGGGCCCGGTAGGTGAGGAACGCGCCAAGTAACGCGAAGAGGAACTTGTCCCCCGCCCCGAGCGCTTCTTTCCTGAACGCCAGCCACCCCAGGTACTCCATCAACCGGAAAAGGAGGAAGCCGGCGGCCGCGCCGACCAGCGCAGCCGAAAAGCGCGCCCAGCCCATGGGAATGGTCGTCGCCAGCCCAAGCGCGATTCCGGGCAAGGTCAGCGAATGGGGCAGGAGCCAGGTCTCGGCGTCGATGAAGGTGAGCGGCACCAGCACCGTCACCAGGAGGAGCGCCGGGGCGAGCTCGTAGTCCCACCCGAACCGGCGCAGGCAGGCGAGGTAGAGCGTCGCGGTCAGCAGCTCGACGACCACGTACCGGACCGAGATGGGGGCCCGGCACGACCGGCACCGCCCGCGCAGCATGAGGTACGACAGCAACGGGACGTTTTCGTACCAGGCGAGCACGTGCCCGCAGCGAGGGCAACGCGACCCCGGACGGACGATGCTCTCGTCGTTCGGGACCCGGGCGATGACCACGTTGAGAAAGCTGCCGATGACGAGGCCGAGAATCGCCAGCCAGATCGCCGGCAGCGGCCCGAGGAGAACGAGGAGCGGTGGCGTCTGCACGCGAACCGCGATGCTAGCCACCCCCCGTCGGGGATGCACGAAACGAGACGGGCGCTTCCGCGACCGCGAGCAGCGAGACTCCAAAGGGCAGGCCGACCGACGGGACGACGAAGCGCTCGACCGAGAACAGCGCTTCGAGCAGTCGATTCAGCACCGCCGGCACCTCCGCGAAGTCCGACTCGACCTCGCCACCGGGGTCGGCGGTCCCGGGGAAGAGCCGCTGCGCCCACCGCACGAGCGCGATGGGCGCCAGCAGTGAAGCGTTGAGAAACGAGACCTGGGTCGGCGTCAGGCCGCCAGCCACCAGGTGCTGCTCGAGCAGCGGGCGGGTGTACCTCCGGGCGTGGTGGTTGGCCACGTCGTGGCGGCTCCACAGGGACGGGTGCGCCGGCACGGTGCACACGAACGTCCCCCCGGGCTCGAGCGCAGCGGCGATGGCGCGAAGGGCCCCGACCGGGTCGTCGAGGTGCTCGAGCACGTCGAACGCGGTCACCAGTCCGTACCGGCGCCCCTCGGGAATTCCGGCCGGTAGGCTGCCTTGGTGCAGCTCGACCTGTGGGCCGACGCGGTCGCGGCAGAACGCCAGCCCCTCGGCCGAGACGTCCAGGCCTTCGACGCGGCCGAATTCGGTGAGCATCATCATCATGCCACCCGTGCCGCACCCCACGTCTAGGATTCGCAGGCTGGGCCGCTTGAACCGAGCCCGCAATACGGCCTGCACCACCGCCCGGCGCCCGCGGAACCACCAGTGCCGGTCTTCGAGCCGGGCGAAATCGCGGTAGAGGCGGGCGTCCACGGGAGTCCCCTCAGCTTCCGGGTTCTTCCTTCTCGGAGAGCCCGTGCTTCGCCAGGCGGTATCGGAAGGACCGGAAGGTGAGCCCCAACAGCTCGGCCGCTCGGGTCTTCACCCCCTCCGATCGCCTCAACGCCTCGAGCAAGTAGCGCCGCTCGGCACTATCGAGGTGGCGCTCGAGCGAGAAGCCGGTGCCGAGGGTGAGCTCGCCGGAACCCGCCTGGGTGTCCGCCTCGCCGCGCAGCGCGGGCGGCAAGGTATTGGGTTCGAGCCGGTCGCCGTCGGACAGGGTAGCCGCCCGCTCGACGATGTTCTGAAGCTGCCGAACGTTTCCAGGGAAACCGTACAGCTCGAGTATCGAGAGCGTGGCGGGCGCGAAGTGAAGCTGCGGCCGCCCCAGCTCTTCGGCGTGGTGCGCGAGGAAGAACTTGGCGAGCACCTCGACGTCGCCGGGCCGTTCTCGCAACGCGGGCAACTCGACCGCAATGACGTTGAGCCGATAGAGCAGGTCCTGCCTGAAGCGCCCTGCCGCCACCTCGGCGTCAAGGCGCTTGTTGGTGGCGGCCAGCACCCGCGCCTCGAAGGGAATCTCGGCCGAGCTGCCTACCGGCTTGACCCGGCGCTCCTGAAGCACGCGGAGCAGCTTCACCTGTGTCGGCAGGGGCATGTCGCCGATCTCGTCCAAGAGCACCGTGCCCTCGCCCGCAGACACCATGAGGCCCGCGCGGTCGGACGTCGCGCCCGTGAAGGCTCCTTTGACGTGGCCGAACAGCTCGCTCTCGAGCACCCCTTCCGCCAGCGCGGCGCAGTTCACCGGGACGAAGGGCTGGCCGGACCGGGCGCTCTTCCAGTGAATCGCCCGGGCCACCAACTCCTTCCCGGTGCCGCTCTCGCCGGTGATGAGGACGGTCGCGCGGGGCGAGGCGGCCACCTTCTCGACGAGCGCCCAGACGGCGCGCATCGAGGGGCTCTGGCCAATCCAAAAGTTTCCCGTGCCCGGCGCCAGCGAACTGCGCAGCGCGACGTTCTCACGGACGATCTCGTGCTTCTCGAGCGCCTTCTGGACCAGCGCCTTGAGCTCTTCGTTGTCGATGGGCTTCCGGATGTACCCGTAGGCGCCCTCGCGCATCGCCCGCACCGCGGTCTCGGGAGTCCCGTAGGCGGTGATGAGAATGACCTCGGGGGCCGCGGGCAACGCGCGCGCAGCGCGCAGGACTTCCAGGCCGCTGCCCTGGCCCAGCTTCATGTCCGAGACAACCAGGTCGGTGCCGGGCCCGGTCATGACGTCGATCGCCCGCTCGACCGAGCTTGCGGTGGTCACCTGGTACCCAGCTCGGGTGAGCAGGATGTCCAGCACCTCGCGCATCGACAGCTCGTCATCCACCACCAGGATTCGCACCGTCACTCCTCGGCCGGCTGCTGCGGCAGGGTCACCTGGAATTCCGTCCCCTCCGCAGGGGAAGAGGTGACGCGAATCATCCCTCCATGGGCCCTGATTATCGAGTGCGCCGTCGAGAGCCCCAGCCCGGTTCCTCCGGGACGGGTAGTGAAGAAGGGCTCGAAGATGCGGGCGTAGTCCGCCGGGGGAATCGACCCGGCCGAGTCCCAAACGCGGATCGTCGCCTGCCCACCTTCTTCCTCGACGCCGACACGCACCCGGCCCCCGGGGTGGGCGGCCGCGAACGCATTGCGCAGCAGATTGATGAGCACCTGGCGAATTTGACCGGCGTCCACCGGGGCCCGAGCCCTTCCGAGCGCAAGCTCGACCTCTACCTGTCGCGCCAAGGGGTCCGAGCGCAGCATCTCGACCGTGTCGGACGCCAGGCTGGCCAAGTCCTGGTCCTGCAGGTTCGGGGGCGGTGGCCGCGAGAAGCGCAGAAAGTCCTCGACGAGCGCAGACAGCCGGTCGGCTTCTCGAATGAGAATTCCGGCCAGTTTCGTCGACGCCGGGTCGGCGGTGGCCTCGCCCGCGAGCATCTGCGCCGAGCCCCTCATCGCCGCGAGCGGGTTTCGTATCTCGTGCGCCAGCTGCGCCGAGAGCTTGCCCAGGGAGGCCAGGTGGTCGGCGCGCCGAAGCTCGTCCTCCATTCTGCGCAGGTCGGTCAGGTCCTGGAACACGATGAGCGTCGAACCGGAAGCTCCCTCGAGCGGGGCGATGGCAAGCCCGAGCGTGCGCTGACCGAGCGGCGTGCCGACCGCGAGCTCGGATCGCCGCCTGCCCGGCTTGAGCCTCTGCGCTCCCGGCAGCAGCTTGTCGACCTCGAGCCCGCCGGCGCGGGCGCCGTCGGCCAGCCCGAGTATCGCGGCGCCGGCCGGGTTGACGTAGGTAACCTGGCCGTCGGCCGCGGCCGTGATCAGGCCGGACGGCATGGCGGTGACGATCTGGTTCTGGAGCTCGACCAGGGCCTTCAGGTCTGCCTCGCTCGCTGACAGCCGCCCGCCGGTGGCGTAGAGCTGGCGCGACAGGTACCCGGCGAGCGCGGCGATGAGCAACTGGGCCAGCACGTTGCTGGCCAAGAGGAAGGCGAGTCTTCCGAGCGGCTGGGGCCCCGAATCCGGGGGAGCCCGGAGGAGCCTGGTCTGGATGGCGAGCACCAACGAAGCGAACGCCACCGACGACACCGCCGCGGCCACCAGGGCGCCCCGCTCGAACAGCAGGATGGAGGCGGCGACCACCGCCAACGAATAGGTGAACATGAAGGGCGAGTCCGCCCCACCGGTCAGATAGACCAGGCAGGAGGCCAGCACCACGTCACCCAGCACCTGGAGGTAGGCGACTCCGCGGCCGACCACGCCCCTCCGCAGCAAGAGGCCGTAGACGAGGGTCAATCCGTAGACCAGCGCGATCACGACGAACGACGCCGAGTCCGCCCGAGAGAAGTCCTCGATGGGCGGGCCCGAGAGCAGGCGCACCGCGATGGTGCCGAGCAGCAGCGTCGTGGCGACGGTGCGGAACACCGTCAGCCAAATCAGCTTTCGGGTGAGATCGCCTAACGGGCCGTTCTCGCGCCCGTCCGCCCGGGCTTCGCTTTGGCTACTTGATGGCGCCGGCAATCGAGAAGATCGGCAGGTACATGGCGATGAGGAAGCCGCCGACCACGCCGCCGAGGAACACCATCAAGATCGGCTCGATCATCGCGGTGAGGCTTGCGACAGCGGTGTCCACCTCGTCGTCATAGAAGTCGGCGATCTTGTTGAGCATCGCGTCCATGGCGCCGGTCGCCTCGCCGACTCCGATCATCTGCACCACCATCGGCGGAAACACCTTCGTCTCGAGGAGCGGTCCGGCGATGTTCTTGCCTTCTGAGATCTTCCCGCGCACGTAGTAGATGCCTGCCTCAATGGTCCTGTTACCGGCCGTCTTGGCCGTCACCTCGAGCGCGTCGAGAATCGGAACGCCCGAGCTGATCATGGTGCCCAACGTGCGGGTGAACCGGGCCACGGCCACCTTCCGGAGCACGTCTCCGATGATCGGCATCTTGAGCGACACCTTGTCGACCAACTTCCGACCGGTCGGGTTGCGGTAGATGGTGGTACCGGCAACGACTGTCACGATGATGCCGATCACCATGTGGATGACATAGGCCTGCATGAACTTCGACAGGTTGACGACGAACTGGGTGGGCGCGGGCAACGCCGACCCGAAGTCGGAGAACATCTTCTCGAAGACTGGCGTCACCTTGAGGAGCAGCAGCGCCGTAACGGCCACGGCAACGAGAATGACGATGGTCGGGTAGGTCATCGCCCCCTTGACCTTGCGCTTCAACTTCTCGTTCTTCTCGGCGTAGGTCGCGAGGCGGTTCAGGATCGTGTCGAGAATACCGCCCACCTCGCCGGCCGCGCAGAGCTGCACATACAGCTCGTCGAAGATCTTCGGGTGGTCCTTCAAGGCGTCCGCGAAGGTAGACCCTCCCTCGACTTTGGACTTGATGGCGAACACCACCGCCTTGAACGAGGCGTTGTCCATCTGGGTGGCGAGGATGTCGAGGCACTGCACCAGCGGCAGGCCCGCGTCGATCATCGTCGCGAACTGCCGAGTGAAGATGAGGATGTCTTTGCTCGCGACGCCGCCGAACCCGGGGATCTTGAACTTGATCGCGTACGGCTTCTTCTTGACCTTGGTCGGGTTGAGGCCGAGCGACTTGAGGCGGCTGTTCACCGACTCGATGTCGTTCGCTTCCATCTCGCCTTTGCGAATTTCGCCCGCCTTCGACTTGGCTTCCCAGACGAAGGTCGTGGTGGTCTTCTTGGGCGCGGTCTGAGCCTTCGCGGCTGCCGCCGGCCCGCTCTTCGTCATCGTCTGGGTGGTGGTTGCGGTGGCCATCGGCATTCTCCCGGCGTGGCGGCGATTCTACTGCCGGGCGCGCCAACCGCCTAACGGACGACCGGTCGCGGCACCGACCTTGACCTACTGCGGAGCACCTGGGCGCCGTCCCCCGGCTCCGGGGAGGTTCGCCGAGCCACTGCCCGACAAGATGTTCTTCAATTCTTCCGCGTCCGAGCTTCGGCCGAAGGCTTCGTCTTGGCTGATGATGCGCCGCATGAGCAGCGAGGCGAGCGCCTGGTTCATGGTCTGCATGCCGTACTTCGCCTGGCCGACCTGCATCGCAGAGTAGACTTGGTGAATCTTGTCCTCGCGAATCAGGTTTCGGATGGCGGGGTTGGGCACCATGATCTCGAGCGCCAGCACCCGGCCCGGAGCGCCCGCCTTGGAAATGAGCGCCTGCGACATCACGCCCTCGAGCACGAACGAAAGCTGCGCGCGGACCTGAGGCTGCTGGTAGGGCGGGAAGACGTCGAGGATTCGGTTGACGGTCTGCACGCAACTGTTCGTGTGCAGCGTCGCGAAGGCGATGTGGCCGGTCTCGGCGATGACCAGCGCCGCCTCGATGGTTTCCAGGTCTCGCATCTCGCCCACCAGCACCACGTCGGGGTCCTGGCGGAGGATGTACTTGAGCGCTGTCTTGAAGTTCTTGGTGTCGGCCCCCACCTCGCGCTGGTTCACCAGGCAGTTCTTGTGCGGGTGCACGTACTCGATCGGGTCCTCGATCGTCATGATGTGCTCGTGACGCTCGCTGTTGATCTTGTCGATCATCGCCGCCAGGGTCGTCGACTTGCCCGAACCGGTGGGGCCGGTCACCAGCACCAGCCCCCTGGGCTTCTTCGACAGGTCGGCCACCACCGGCGGCAGCCCCAGCTCTTGGAAGGTCAGAATCTTGAAGGGAATCGTCCGGAAGGCGCCCGCGACGGCGCCGCGCTGCATGAAGATGTTCGACCGGAACCGCGACAGCCCCTTCACGCCGAACGAGAGGTCGAGCTCGTTTTCCTCTTCGAACTTGTGCTTCTGCGCGTCGGTGAGAATCGAGTAGCAGAGCTGCTTGGTCTCGACCGGGGTCAAGGGCGCCGTCTTCAGGGGCACCAGCTCGCCGTCGATGCGCAGCTGGGGCGGAGAGCCGGTGGTGATGTGGAGGTCGGACGCGCCCTTCTCGACCATCGCCTTCAGAAGCTGGTGGAGGTTCGCCACGGCGTCCTTTCAGACTTCTAGAAGCGGTCTGGAGCGGTGTTGCCCACCGCTTCCTCGAGAGTGGTGACTCCGGCGATCATCTTGTTGATGGCCGCCATGCGCAGCGTCTGCATGCCGAGCCGGACGGCTTCCTGCTTCAGCTCGGCGGCCGAGGCGCCGTTGATGACGAGCTCTTTCAGGCCGTCCCAGAAGGGCATGACCTCGTAGAGCGCCACTCGGCCCCGGTAGCCGCGGTCGTTGCACTCGCGGCAGCCATTCTTCTCGTACGCGGTGAAGGTGCCCACCTTGTCGGCCGGCACGCCGGCGTCGATGAGCGCCTGGTTGTCGACCGCCGACGGCTTCTTGCACGCCTGGCACAGCTTGCGCGCGAGGCGTTGCGCGAGAATCAGGTTCAGCGAGGCGGTCACCAGGAAGGGCTCGATGCCCATGTTGAGCAGACGGCTGACCGTGCCTGGGGCGTCGTTGGTGTGCAGCGTCGAGAGCACGAGGTGGCCGGTGAGCGCGGCCTTGACGCCGATCTCCGCGGACTCGAAGTCGCGGATCTCGCCGATCATTATGATGTCGGGGTCTTGACGGAGGAAGCTTCGCAGCGCCGCGGCGAAGTTCAGGCCGATGTCGTCGTGCATCTGCACCTGGTTGATGCCGGCGAGGTTGAACTCGACCGGGTCTTCCGCGGTGCACAGGTTGGTGTCGATCTGGTTCAGCGACGACAGCGCCGAGTACAGGGTGGTCGTCTTGCCCGACCCGGTCGGCCCCGTCACCAGCACCATTCCGTATGGCCGGTCGATGGCTTCCTTGAACCACTTCAGCGGGTCGACCTCGAAGCCCAGCTTGGTCATGTCGAGCTGGAGGTTCGACTTGTCCAACAACCGCATGACCACCTTCTCGCCGAACAGCGTCGGGCAGACGCTGACGCGGAAGTCCATTTCCTTGCCGCCGCCGATCTTGATCTTGATGCGGCCGTCCTGCGGCAGGCGCCGCTCGGAGATGTCGAGCGAGGCCATGATCTTCAAGCGCGAGGTGATGGCGTTCTTCAGCTTCTGCGGAGGCCGCATCACCTCGTACATCACGCCGTCGATGCGGAAGCGGACGCGGAAGACCTTCTCGTAGGGCTCGACGTGGATGTCGGACGCGCCCTTCTTGATCGCGTCGAGCAGCACCAGGTTCACCAGCTTGACCACCGGCGCGTCGTCGGCGGCCTTGGCGATGTCGTCGAGGTTCTCGACCAGCTCTTCGGCGACCTCGACCGATTCCTCGACCTCTCCGACGATGTCCTCGAGCGAGGGCCCCTTCTCGGAGTGGTACTTCTCGATCGCCTCGCGGATGGACGGTTCGGACGCGACGACCGGCTCGACGTTGTAGCCGGTGAGGAACTTCAGGTCGTCGACCGCGTAGATGTTCGACGGGTCGCACATCGCCACGATCAGCGACGGGCCGGCGCGGTTGACCGGAATCACCAGGTGCTTCTCCGACACGTCCTTCGGCACGAGCTTGATGATCTCGGGGTCGATGTCGAAGTCCTTCAGGTTGATCGCCGGCACCCCGTACTGCTTCGACAGGAAGTCGGTCAGCTTCGACTCTTCGATCGCCCCGGTCTTGATGAGCGCGGTGCCGATTC
>JAHFDQ010000228.1 GCA_023248915.1 Archangiaceae bacterium
ACGCCGACCGGACCTACCTCTTCGGCCGGGCGCCGGAAGCCACCTTCGTGTTCCCCTGCGAGGCAGTCTCGCGGCTCCACGGGCAGCTCCATTTCCGGCCCGACTCGCGCTGGGCGTTCAGGGACCTGAACAGCAGGAACGGCAGCTACGCGCTGAAAAAGGGAGTGCCGCCCGAGGGGACGGGGCACCGCCCGCTCGCGACCCCCATCGTCGCCGGAAAAGAGCGCGTGGTCCGCGCGGGCGACACCATCCTCCTCGGCAACCGGAAGAGCCAGGTGGTGTTCCTCGGCGAGGTCCCGAAGGACGTGGTGCAGCGGGCTGCCAGCGCACCGGCGGCCTCTCCCGCCACGGTCAAGCTCGAGCGCGCCATCGAAGTCTGCGCCCGCCACCGCCTTCCAGTCTTCCTCCTGGGCCCGTACGGTTCGGGGAAGACGTTCGTCGCCCGCTCGATTCACGAGCGCAGCCGGTTGGACGGCCACTTCGTCCTCATCAACTGCGGGCGCCTGCCGGAGGACGCAGCCCAGCTCACCAGCGAGCTGTTGGGGCACGTCAAGGGAGGCTTCACCGGGGCGGTCGCCGCGCGCATGGGGAAGTTCGAGAACGCCCACGACGGCACGCTGTTCCTCGACGAGGTCGAGTCGCTGCCCCGCATTGCCCAGGACTTCCTGCTCGACGTGCTGGACGGGTCGGGCAACTTCGCGCCGCTTGGCGCTCCGGCGGACTTGCGGGTGCCCCCGCCGCGGTTCCGCCTGATCGCCGCTTCCAAGCACGCCCTGTCGGCTTCCTCGCTGCGGCCGGACCTCGCCCAGCGGCTGGCCGGCGACATGATCGTGCTGCCGACGCTCGACGACCGGCGCGCCGACATTCCCCGGCTGGTGCAGGCGTTTCTCGGGCAGTTGAAAGCCGAGCAGCGAATCGCCGCCGAGCTCTCTCCCGACGCCCTCAGCCACCTCCAGGCCGCCGACTGGCCGGGGCAGATTCGCGAGTTGGAGTCCACCGTCAAGGTGGTGGTGAGCCGCGAGCACGCCACCCGCGAGATCGACGGCGTGTTGTCCGAGCGGTTGGTCATCGGCGTCGACGCGGTGAAGTCGTACCTCGCCGAGCGCAGGGCGGGCTTCGGGGCGCCCGAAGTCGCGATTCCGCGAGGCCCCCCCACGCTGGACTCGATCAGGAAGCGGCCCGCTGACCTGACCCGCGAAGATCTCGAGCAGGCGCTGCGCGAGGCGAACGGCAACAAGACGCACGCGGCGCAGGCGCTCGGGATCGCGGTCAACACTCTCAAGGCGAAGATGAAGGCACTTGGGATCGACGGCGATTGATGGGTTCCGGGTTGGCCGTGCTCGTCAGGTTTGACGAGCCGGTCCCTGGTGGGCAGGTCAGGTCTACCCCAGGTGCCCGGAATTGCTGGGAGCCAGCAGGCCCCCGCGAGCGATCTGCGCCGGCACGCCCGCTGCTATGTGCAGGGGGTGTCACCAAACCCGGCCGAGTTGCCTTAGGCGGACATGCCCAGCCCAAACGGAAAGAACGGACGCATCGCCGAAGGCCCTTCGCGGAACGGCCGCGGCGCCTTCGATCCGGCTCAGCCCGTCTACAGGCTTCCCCGCGAGGTTGCCATCGCCGACCACCTCTGGAAAGCCTTCGACGAGGTGGCCGCCTCGATGGGGACGGACCGCGACAGCCTCATCAACCAGGCGATGTTCGTCTTCGCCCGGCTGAACGGGTTCATCGAGTCGGGGGCGGTCGGGCGGGGCGGCAGCGCAGTCCTGGTTCCCGTGCCCGACGCCCGCCGGGAGAGCGGCGCGGCGGAGGCAATGCCTCCGCGGCCTCCGCCCCAGAGCGCCGACGACCGGTCCGAGGAAGAGGAGGACCCGGCCCATCGCGAGCTGGCTGCGCGCGTGCTTCGGACGGCCGACGAGCTGCAGAAGCTGATCAGGGCCAAGGGAAGCGCCTCGCAGGCAAGCACGGACGCACCTGCCGACGAGGATCCGCCCCCGGCCGGCGACGAGGGCGGCGATGCGCGCGGGCAGGGGGCGCTGTACCTGCAGATCGACGGTGGCCAGCCGGAGCGGATCGCCAAGGACCGCTTCGTCATCGGCCGGGGCAAGCACTGCGACCTGGTCATCGACTCGGGCAAGGTTTCCCGGCAGCACGCGGTCATCACCCGCGACGGGCCCGACTACTTCATCGAGGATTTGAAGTCGGCCAACGGGACTTGGTTCGACCGGCAGCGAATCGCGGGCCGCCGGAAGGTGGAATCGGGCGACGAGTACCTCATCTGCAACGAGCGGATTACCCTCGTGACCCGTTAGCCAGCGGGGCTCAGTGCCAGGAGAAGGTGCCCGATTCGCTGCAGCCGCCTTCAGCCAGCCGCTTCCCGGACATCGCGTAGAGCCCCAGGCTCATTCCGCCGTCGTTGTTCTCTCGAATGAGGATGACGTTCCGGCCATTCATTTCGACGATCTCGGCCTCGGGCGGGTAGTCCTCGCCCCACTGCCGCTTCATCTCCTTGAAGTCCTTCAGCGCGTCGCCCTTCAGGCTGCTCTGGCTCAGTTCCGTACCGCCCAGGTCGTCCAGGCCGTCCCAGTTGTCGGTGACCCACTTCTTCAGCCCGGCGATGGCAGTCGCCGAGAAGGTATCGCCAGCGCCCGCGGAGTCAGAGGCGTGGACGTAGTTCCAGAAGTTGTCCTGCAGGTCCTTCGGCAGTTTCTTCGCGTCGGCGGCGGTGAGGACGCCGTCATGGTTGCGGTCGGCGCTGTGGGCCTGGGCTGCGACGTAGTTTGCGAAGCTCTTCTGGAAGTTGGCGACTGACACCCGGTCGCCGCCCTGCGCGCCGCGGAAGTTCTCGAAGTTGTCGCGCAAGTCCGCCGGAAGCTTCTTGGCCTCGGTCTTGGTCAGGTAGTTGTTCGAGTCGACGTTGGCCTGCGCCACCTTGTCTTGGACGTACTTCTTGCTGGCGGCGATGAAGTCGGACACCTTGATCTTGGTAACGGTCGGCATCTTCCCCTCCTCAGGGTGCGCGCAGGCGCGTGGGCTTGGGTGAGGCGCGGAGGTTAGGCGCGGCGCAATTCGAGCGTCAATTCGGAATGAACGGGGCCGGGCTACTCCGGGGCCGGGTACCGTTCGGCGAGGTCGGGCGGCACGTCCCTGGCCTGGGCGACCTGCCCGTAGATTCCGACGGACTGGCGCGCGCGGCGCAGCCTCTGGGGGTCGGCGGCGTCCACCGCGTACAGCCCCATCCGCACGTTCATGCCGTGGTTCCACTCATAGTTGTCGGTCAACGTCCACCAGAAGTAGCCGCGCACGTCGGCGCCGTCGCGCACCGCGCGCTTCAGCCAGGTCAGGTGGCGCACCAGGAAGCTGCCGCCGGTGCCGTCGTCGCCCGGGTCGGCGACGCCGTTCTCGGTCACGTAGGCAGGCACCCCGTAGTCCTTCGCGACCAGCGCCATCTCGTAGAGGCCTCGGGGGTAGTCGTTCCACACCTCGACGTCGAAGAGGTCGAACGTCGTCAGGGGCGATAGGCTGGGCAGCATCGGGTCCTTCACGCCCGAGACGATTGGCCGGGTGTAGTAGTTGATGCCGAGGTAGTCGATGCGGCCGGCGAGATCTTCCCGGTGCACCGCGGCGGCCTCGCCCTGCAGGTCGGCGTCCAGGTCTCCCCTGATGACCGCGTTCAGGAACACCCGGTTGTAAAGGTAGAAGACGTTCGCGGCGGCGCGCTGGTCGAGCTTCGAGTCGGGGTTCTTCGGCGCGGCGGGAGCCATCGAGTAGACCAGCCCCACCTCCGCGGTGGCGCCGTCGCCGTCGGCGTCGGCGGTGTCGTTGGCCTTCACCGCGTCGTACATGCGCGCGTGCGCCTCGATCATCGCGGCCATCGCCTGCTTGGCCTCGACGAACCGGAACGACACCGCGGGTGGGTTGGCCCGTTCGGCGCCGGGCATCAGGTAACCCGGCATCACCACCGCGAAGGGTTCGTTCAGCGTGGCCCAGCGGTCCACCTCGGCGCCGAACTCGCGCGCGGCGAAGCCGGCGTACTTGGCGATTTCCCTGACCGTCCGGTCCTTGTCGAGCCAGCCCCTCGGGGAACAGCCCGCCAGGTCCTGGTGGCAGCCCACCGCGTCGTGAATCCAGGTGGGCAACGTGTAGTGATTCAGCGTCACCAACGGCGACAGCCCGTTCTCGCGCATCGAGGCGAACATCGCGTGGTACTTCGCCACGGCGCGGGGGTCGGCGAGCGCTTTCAAGGCCTCGTACCCTTCGACGCCGTCGGTCGGGGTGGGGAACAGCCGGCTCCACTCGAGGCTGGTGCGCAGGGCGTTCAGGTGAAGCTCGTCTCGCGCGCGGGCGTGATCTTCCCCGTACAGTTCCCAATACCCGGGGCCGGCCGAGGGCGGCTGGCCCGAGAGGAAGGGGCGCACGTCGTCGAGCGCGCCCGAGGTCGAGGTGGTGAACTCGTACCAGTCCGAGTGAGGGTCATCGCACTCGGATGCGGGCAGGGTGGGGCAGCCCATGTCGGCCTGAAAGCCGGCGAGCGACGCTCCGAAGAGGAAGCCCTTCGAAAAGCCCGGCGGGTTTGCCGGCGCCGAACAGCCGAGCGCGGCGGCCGCGAGCAACAGGGCCGGTGTCCCGCGACCGCGCATGGGCCGAACGCCGCGCGCCCTAGACGAACAGCGAGGACAGCGAGTCGGCGCGGTGAATGCGGGCGATCGCCTCGCCGAACAGGCGCTCGGTGGTGAGCACGCGAATCTTCGCGCAGGCCTGCGCGGCCTTCGACAGCGGCACCGTGTCGGTGAACACCGCTTCTTCGAGGGCCGAGTCGTTGATGCGCGAGATGGCCGGCCCCGACAGGACCGGGTGCACCGCGTACGAGACCACCTTGCGCGCGCCCTTGTCCTTCAGCGCGTACGCTCCTTGAGTCAGCGTTCCGGCGGTGTCCACCATGTCGTCGATGAGGATGGCGTTTTTGTCCTTCACGTCGCCGATCAGGTTCATCACCTCGGACGAGTTCGCCCGCGGGCGCCGCTTGTCGATGATGGCGAGACTGGCGTTCAGCCGCTTCGAGTAGGCGCGCGCGCGCTCGACTCCGCCGGCGTCGGGCGAGACGATCACCAGGTCGGTCGAGTCGGGAAACCGCTTGCGCATGTCGTCCAAGAAGACCGGCGACGCGTACAGGTGGTCGGACGGGATGTTGAAGAAGCCCTGAATCTGCCCGGCGTGCATGTCCATCGACACCACGCGGGTCGCCCCGGCCACTTCTAACAGGTCGGCGACCAGCTTGGCGGTGATGGGCGTGCGCGGAGCCACCTTCCGGTCCTGCCGGGCGTACCCGTAGTAGGGGATGACCGCGTTGATGGAAGAGGCGCTCGCGCGCTTCAGCGCGTCGCACATGATCAGCAGTTCCATCAGGTGATCATTCGTCGGCGGGCAGGTCGACTGGATCACGAAGGTGTCCAGGCCGCGCACGTTCTCTTCGATCTCGCATTGAATCTCGCCGTCGGAGAACCGCCCGATGCTCGCCTTCGACAAGGGGCGCTTCAGGTACTCGCAGATGCGGACGGCCAGGGCGGGGTTCGAATTCCCGCTGAACACCTTGAACTCGCGGCTCGAGGGCATGGGCGGTTGAGTAGACCACCCGACACCCAAAAGAAAGGGGCTTGACCTGCCGGGTCAGTCCGGATCGAGCGTTACGGCTTGACGCGGCACCGGCGGGCTCGGGCAGCGCATCTGGCGCTCGTACTCGTCGAGGATCACCCGCTCCATCCGATCGCGGGTGTCGGCGTTAAGCGGGTGGGCGATGTCCTTGTAGCTGCCGTCCTTGCGGCGCTTCGCCGGCATCGCGATGAACAGCCCGGTGGTGCCGTTGATGACCTTGAGGTCGCGGATCACGAAGCAGCCGTCGAGCGTAATCGTCACGTACGCCTTCAGCTTGTCTTCGTCGACAGGGAAGACCCTGACGTCGGTGATCTCCATGCGGCCCCCCGGGCCAGCCGGCCCACAGACCGCGACTAGAATCGCCGCGCCGACCCAACAAAAGCAAGCCGCGCGCTCCTGTTCCGCCTTAGCGTTCGATGACGTTTGCCAGCATGAATACGTGGCGCGCCACGATGCCGGCGTACAGGCCGACCGCGCCCACCAGCGTCAGCCGGGCCGCCTTCGCCTCGCGGCTCCACCACAAGAGGGCGACTCCCGAGAGCACCAGCCCCCACTTCCAGGCGAAGAAGGCCAGGGGCGAGCGCTCGTAGGCCAGCCGCATCAACGGGTTCGCTTCCGACGCAACCCCCCGCTCGAGGAAGTAGGTGGTGAACGCACCGTCGAACACGTTGAGCCCCAGGAGCGCGAGCGCCCACCAGAAGGCGCGGACGCGTCCTTCGTTCCACAGGCGAAGTCCCTGTTCCATCGCCGCCCCCGCGAGGGGACGGGTTCAAGTTCGGCGCCAGCGCCCGCGAGGCCGAGGCACCGGCTTTGGGGGCAACGTCGCCTGCTTGACTCCGTCGCGACCCTGGCCGACTATCCGCGCCTTTTTTCAGGCCCCTTCGACGCCCCGACCGTGCATCACTTCCCCAAGGACATCGGCTGGATCGAAGTCATCTGCGGCTCGATGTTCTCGGGCAAGACGGAAGAGCTGATCCGCCGGGTGAAGCGGGCGGTCTACGGCAAGCAGAAAGTACAGGTCTTCAAGCCCCGGCTGGACAACCGGTACGACGAGTCGGCGGTGGTCAGCCACTCGCAGTTGAAGCTCCACTCGATTCCCATCGATAGGGCCGAAGAGATTTTCTACCACCTGCACCCGGACACCCAGGTGGTCGGCATCGACGAGGTGCAGTTCTTCGGCGCCGAGGTGGTGTCGGTGGTCGAGGCGCTGGCGGGCAAGGGGCTTCGGGTCATCTGCGCGGGGCTCGACCAAGACTACCAGGGCAAGCCCTTCGAACCGATGCCGCAGCTCTTGGCGGTCGCCGAGTTCATCACCAAAGAGCTGGCCATCTGCGTGGTGTGCGGCAACGCCGCGAACCGTTCGCAGCGGCTGGTGTCGCGCGGCGAGCGGGTGGTGGTGGGCGCCGCGGGCGCCTACGAGGCCCGCTGCCGCAAGTGCCACGTGCCGGTGCCGGACGAGGCGACCGCTCCGCCGCAGACGCTGAAACTCTTTCAGGACTGACCGGGGCGACCTCGATGCGCGATTCCCTGTACGAAAACATCCAGTTCAAAGTCAGCGAGCTGACCCACCACTACGGCCCGAACGTGCACCTGGTGGGCAACCCCTACCTCTTGTCGCAGCTCGCCCGGCTGTGCGCCAAGGGCACGTTCCAGCCGCAGATCAACCGGCTGGTGGCCACGCTGTACACCGACCTGGTGAAGCTGGTGATGAACGCCGAGTTCCCGCGAAAGCCGGCGGTGATTCCCACCCGCATGGTCGACTCGACCCCGCTGGGCATCTACCAAGGCGAGGTCATCGACCCCGAGGTGCGCGCCGTCTCGGTCAACATCGCGCGCGCCGGCACGCTGCCGTCGCAGGTGACGTACGACTTGATGAACACGATTCTGTCGCCGGCCCTGGTGCGGCAGGACCACATCATCATGAGCCGCATGCTCGACCAGGCCGAGAAGGTGGTCGGGTCGAACATCGGGGGCTCGAAGATTGGCGGCGACGTCGACGACGCCATCGTCATCTTCCCCGACCCGATGGGCGCCACCGGGGGCTCTCTGTCGACCGCCATCCGCATGTACAAGGACAAGGTGCCGGGGCGCATGCGGAAGACGATCTGCCTCAACCTCATCGTCACCCCCGAGTACGTGCGGCGCATCACGGTCGATCACCCCGACGTGGTGGTCTACGCCATCCGGCTGGACCGGGCGCTCTCGCCGCCCGAGGTGTTCGGCACCGCGCCGGGCAAGCTGTGGGACCGCGAGCGGGGGCTCGACGACCGCCAATACATCGTCCCCGGCGGCGGCGGCATGGGCGAGCTGATGAACAACGCGTACGTCTGAGGGGCCATGCAGTTTCACGAACGAGAGGTCGCGGTCCTGATCGGCGAGGAGGCGCTGCAGGCGCGCATTCGCGCCTTGGGTGTCGAAATCGCCCGCGACTACCAGGGTAAAGAACTGACGGTGCTCGCGGTGCTGAAGGGCGCCGTGTTCTTCGCCACCGACCTGGCCCGGTCTGTCGACCTGCCGCTCACCATGGACTTCCTCGGGGTGTCCTCGTACCAGGGCGGCACCGAGACGACCGGCGAGGTGCGCATCACGTCCGACGTCACCAAGCCGATGGCGGGCAAGGACATCCTCGTCGTCGAGGACATCATCGACACCGGCCTGACCATGAAGTTCCTGCTCGAGAACCTGCGCGCGCGGCAGCCGGCGTCGGTGAAGGTGTGCACGCTGCTCGAGAAGCCCACGCGGGCGCGCACGAAGATAGAAATCGACTACAAGGGCTTCGTCATCGAGGACAAGTTCGTCGTCGGCTACGGGCTCGACTTCGCCGACCGCTTCCGCAACCTGCCGTTCATCGGCGTGATGAAGGGGCGGTAGCGGGCGGCCCATACCGCCGCCGCGGTCGTTGAAGTACGCTTCACGAGGTGGACGGCACGCGACTCCAGCCGCACGCGGCCCCGGCCCTGTCGCGTTGCCCGGGTTGTGCAGCCGAAGTCGAGAGCGCTCGCTGCGAGAACTGCGGCGCCGCCCTCCGCGCGGGGCCTTGGGAGATCGACCGGGTTCTCGCGCAGGGGCCACACAGCCGGGTGTATCTGGCCCACGACGAGGCAGGAAGGCAGGTGGCCCTCAAGGAACTGCACTTCGCCCAGGTTCCAGGCGTCGAGCAGATTGAAGCGTTCGAGCGCGAGGCGGCGACCCTCGAGGCGGTCAGCCACCCAGCGGTGCCGCGCTTCGTCTCGAGCTTCCAAGAGGGCAAGGGGGTGGGCCTGAGGCTGTACCTCGCCTCGGAGTACGTGCGCGGGCT
>JAHFDQ010000229.1 GCA_023248915.1 Archangiaceae bacterium
ACGACACCCGCCTCATGAAGTCTCGGGTGTGGAAGAAGACGAAGAACTGGGGCCCGAGAAAGTTGGGCACCACCCGCGGCCAGCCGTAGGGCACCGGCCGGTCGGGCACCTGGAAGTAGTCCACCACCTGCGCGCCCCGCCGTTCCCACGCCCAGTTGCCAGCGGTGGAGTGCAACACGAAGTAGCCGGGGCCGATGAACGGGCGCGACAGCCCTTCGTTGAAGCCGAACAGCCGGGCAGAGCCGTCGTCGGGCCGCGCGAAGCGCTTCTGGAAACGAGTGAGGCCGGGCAACGGCAGGCTGTTCTTCCCCTGATGCGTCACCGGAGCCGCCAGCGACCGGCCCGCCGGGACGAAGTGCTCGAGCGTCAAGGGCGGCGCCGCCTCGGCCTTCTCGTACAGCCGCGCCTGGTCGACGCGCCCGAGCGCCATCGCCTCGGCCAACTGGTCGGCGTAGGGCAACCCGTCGAGGTACCCGGCGATGGCGTCGATTTCCGCCGCGCCGTCATGGATGAGCGCCTTCAGCCGCATCTCGCCTCCGAAGGCGGCCTTGTACCACCTCGGGCGCTATTTACATTCATACGCATTTATGCATATAACCTCCCTGTGGCCACGTCCCTCGCCCCGAAGCGCCCGACCGCCCCCCGGCTGGCGCGCGTCGAGCTGTACCGGCTGCTGGCCGACCCCGACCGGCTGCGCACGCTCGCCCTGTGCGCCGAGGAAGAGCTCTCGGTGGGCGAGCTGGGGCTGTTGCTGACCGAGAGCCAGCCGCAGGTGTCGCGGAAGGCGGCTCCCTTGCGCCAGGCCGGGCTGCTCGAGGCGCGCCGCGACGGCACCCGCACCTGGCTCGCGGCCAGTCCGGGCCTGGCCGCGGCCGACCCGGTGGTGGCCGACGCCTTGCGCGAGGGCAAGCGGCTGTGCCTCGCCGACGGGAGCCTCTCGCGCATTCCCGGCGTCGTCGCCGCGCGCGAAGAGACCGGCCAGGCGCTGTTCGAGGCCGTGAAAGACGCGGCGCCCACGCTTCCCGCCGCGGCCCCGACGGTGCAGTTGGCGCACCTGGCTTCGCTTTCGCCCCTGTTGCCCGGCCGGGCGCTGGCGGTCGACGTGGGCACCGGCGACGGGCAGTTGCTCGACGTGCTCGCCCCCCTGTACGACCGGGTGCTGGCGGTGGACCGCAGCCGCGCCCGCCTGGCCCGCTGCGCCGCGCGGGTGGCCGAGCGCGGCTTCCACCACGTCAGCCTCTTCCAGGGCAGCTACGACGACGCGGCGCTGGTCGAACGGGTGGACGCGGCGGGCGGCGCCGACCTGGTCTTCGCCTCGCGCACGCTGCACCACGCGTCGCGCCCCGCGCAGGCCGTCGCCGCGCTGGCCCGGCTGTTGCGGCCGGGCGGCCACCTGGCGGTGCTCGACTACCTGCCGCACCAGGACGAGTCGATGCGCGAGGCCCAGGGCGACGTGTGGCTCGGCTTCTCGCCCGAAGAGCTGTCCGCGCACTTGGCCGCCGCCGGCCTTCGCCCGGTGAGCGAGGTCGCCCTGCCCCCTTCCTTCCACCGCGACGGCCCCGACGCGCACCTGCCGTGGCAGGCCGTGGTGGCGCAGAGACCCGGCTTCAACCCCAAGGGCCCGAAGGCCCGAACCTAGAGAGAGGCACCCATGGACGAGCGCAAGAAGTACCCCGCATACAAAGTGGCCGATTTGACCCTCGCCGAGTGGGGGCGGAAGGAAATCGCCATGGCCGAGAAGGAAATGCCGGGCCTGATGGCGCTGCGGGCCGAGTACAAGGGCAAGAAGCCGCTGAAGGGAGCCCGGGTCGCGGGCTGCCTGCACATGACGATTCAGACCGCGGTGCTCATCGAGACGCTGAAAGAGCTCGGCGCCGAGGTCACCTGGACGAGCTGCAACATCTTCTCGACCCAGGACCACGCCGCGGCGGCCGTCGCCAAGGCCGGCGTGCCCGTGTTCGCCTGGAAGGGCGAGACGCTCGAAGAATACGACTGGTGTCTCGAGCAGCAGATCTTCGCGTTCGAGGGCGGCAAGGGGCCCAACCTGATTCTCGACGACGGCGGCGACCTGACCCTGTGGATGCACCAGAAGCACCCGAAGATGTTCGGCGGCAAGGACGGCATCCGCGGCCTGTCGGAAGAGACCACCACCGGCGTGCACCGGCTCTACGAGATGGCGGCGCAGGGCAAGCTGAAGTGCCCGGCCATCAACGTCAACGACTCGGTCACCAAGTCGAAGTTCGACAACCTCTACGGCTGCCGCGAGTCGTTGATGGACGGCATCAAGCGCGCCACCGACATCATGGTGGCCGGCAAGGTGGTGGTGGTCGCCGGCTTCGGAGACGTGGGCAAGGGCTGCGCGCAGTCCGCGCGGGGCCTGGGGGCGCGGGTGCTCATCACCGAGATCGACCCCATCTGCGCGCTGCAAGCCGCGATGGAAGGCTACGAGGTCGTGACGATGGACGACGCCGCCGGCCTCGGCGACATCTTCGTCACCGCCACCGGCTGCAAGGACGTCGTCACCGGCGAGCACATGAAGGCGATGAAGGACGAAGCCATTCTGTGCAACATCGGCCACTTCGACGCCGAGATTCAGGTGGCCTGGCTCGAGAAGCACCCTGAGATTCGCGAGGAGAACGTCAAGCCGCAGGTGGACCAGTTCGTGTTCCCCGACGGCAAGCGCATCATCCTGCTCGCCGAGGGCCGGCTGGTGAACCTGGGCTGCGCGACCGGCCACCCGTCGTTCGTGATGTCGAACTCGTTCACCAACCAGGTGATGGCGCAGCTCGCGCTCTGGGGCACGGTGGACACCGGCCAGAAGTTCGCCACCGGCACCGTGTACACCCTGCCCAAGGTGCTCGACGAGCGGGTGGCGCGCTTGCACCTCGCCAAGGTGGGCGTGAAGCTGACCAAGCTTTCCAAGTCGCAGGCCGAGTACCTCGGCGTGCCGGTCGACGGGCCGTACAAGCCCGACCTGTACCGGTACTAGACGGCGGTCAGTCCTTCTTCAAGACCTCGGACGGCAGGTTGCGGCGCGCCGCCCTGCCGGGCCGAGGGAAGAGGGCCACCACCGGCACCGGCAGAACCACCATCAGCAAGAGGAAGAAGTAGCGAAGCGCCTGGACCAGCAGGTGGCCGAAGGCTTTCGGCGCGCTTTTCGAGGAGGACATCGGGGCTCCAAAGGCGAAGAGGGGATTCCGAGCGAGAGCTTCGGAGTCCGCCTCAGCGCAGGAGCGCCCGGTAAGCGAGGTAGAGCCGGCCGCGTTCGGGGCGAAGACCCGAGGGAATCGCGATGGGGCGTGCGCGCCGGGCCGGATTGCACGCGGGCGGGCAGACGCGCTTCGCCGGACGAGCCCGACGAGCGCGTGGGCGGTGGACGTCCGGCCGACCAGCCTGCTGAGTCACCCGCGGCCGGTTAGAGTCCCGGGCCTCTGTCGGGCCACCGGTCAGCGCGAGGACCAGGCAGGTCAGCCCCAGCCCGAGCCAACGGTAAACGCGGTACGCGCGGCGGTTCACGGCCAAGCAATGTATCCACGCGAGGCGAATCGTCAAAGGCACTGGTCGGGGGGCCGCTGGCGTTCGGGCCGCCCTCAACACGGGCCGAACGGAACTGGCGGTACTCGACTCTGTCACTGTCAGGCCAGATGACCCGGCCTGTCCGGTGGGTGTCCGGGGCCGGCGCCGTCAGGCTCACGTAATTACGGGGCTTCGTCTCAGGCGGCCCGGAGGTTGGCAGGCAATTCCGTCTGGCCTGACGCCCGGGCGTCAGGCCAGACAGATTTGGCCCGGCTCCCGGACCGGCCCGGTGTTCGACGTCAACGAATTCGAATAGTTCCGAGTTCACCTCGCCGTCCGCGCTCTGTGCTCCCTGCAATCTGGCCTGACAGCCCGGGCTGAACGCGGCGCGTGGAGCGAACAACGTGCCGGCGTGCGACGGACGCTGCTGGCCTTGCTGTTCGCTCTCGCCTTCCCTCTGGGCGCGGGCGGGCAGGAGCTCTACCGCTGGACGGGCGACCAGGGCGACGTGCACTTCACCGACGACCCGGAGTCGATTCCGCCGAAGTACCGGGCGCTGTCCGAGAAGACGCGAGGCGCCGACCTGGACGAGGTCCGCTCGACGGAAGCTTCGAGCCCTTCGCGCAAGCCCGGCGTCTCCGCGGCGGAAGGGGCCGGTTCGTTCGCCATCAACCCGCTGGCCGACGTGAGAGACCTGGCGCGTGCCTACCGGCCCGACTACGCGCGCGACTTCGTCAAGGGCGTGCTGACCCGCCGTTTCCCCTTCGGCTGGGCGCTGGTCTCGATGGCCGGCGAGGCCTGCATGAATCCGCACCTGCCCTCGACCAAAACTTCCGAGCTGGTCGCCACCGAGCATTCCACCGTCGTGCACGAGTGCGGCCACGGAGCGGACGAGGGCGGCAAGCTCGTCTTCGAGCCTGAGCGTTCGCAGACCTGCGGCGTGCCGTCCGGGAGCACCGGCGAGAGCGTGCGACGCGTACGCGACCCTGTACCTTACCGGCCCGTCGGGCAACCAGGGCTTCGACTGAGCGCCCTCAGCGCCGGTAGATGTACATGTACTCGGCGATGCCGCGCCCCGACGACGCTGCGGGGAGGCCGTCGACGTGCGTGGTGAGCTGGTACGTGCACAACTGCCGCACGTAGGCCGGGTGTGAAACCCTCCGCACGAAAGGCCGGAGGTACCAGCTCACGCTGGGCGTGAAGTCCACCGCCTCGAGCGTCTTCACGCTGGCCAGCCGCAGCCCGAGGGTGTCGGACCGGATGACGAGCCCGCGAGGCACCACTCGGTTGGCGCCCGCGAGGTAAGTCTCTCCCACCGGAATGAATTCGGGCGAGACCTCGACCGCGCGAAAGCGCTCGGCGTCTCCCGCGACCACCATCGTCAGCGGCGGCACTCCGAGCGCCTCGCGGAAGTTGACGTTGGCGTAGACGACGGTCGCCTGGTCCGAGGTGAGGCGGCCCCAGTACCAGTAGCCCATCGTGTCGAGCAGGTTCAGCTCTCCCCAGTTGTGGTCGTGGTAGCCGTGGCCGCGCACGCGGCGCTCCACGCCGGCGATGCGCACCGAGCCCTCCACCCTCGCGCGCGGCATCGGCACCACCCACCCGAGGGCCACCTTCCCGTCGAGGCGGACCTCGCCCCCGCCCGCCTTGAAGCCGGGCATGGTGCCCTCGAAGGTCAGGTCCACCTCCAGCGCCTCGCCTTCGGCCGTCCGTCCCGAAGCGATCACCCGGACAGCGCGGTCTCCGATGCGGCGGGCCGACGAGCCGGCGACGCTGACTTCCCCCGCCTGGCCGAAGCTGGCGGTGCCCGGTTCGAAGGCGTGGTAGGCGGCGCGGCTCTTCCCCGAGGTGTCGAGGAGGTTCACCAGGACGGCCGGGCGCCGGTCGCCCGCGAACAGCTGCGCCGAGTACAGCGCGAGGGTGACCGAGGTGCCGTCCTCGAACGTCGCGTCGTAGTACCACCACTCGAAGTAGCCGGGCTCGGCGGACGGGTGCGGTCCGTCGTCGGCGGGGTTGAAGCTGGCGTGGGGCTGGCGGGGGTCGCCGGCGGGCAGGGACACCCGCGGGCGAATGGGGGCGCAGGCCGCGCAAGCGAACGAGAAGACGAAGAGCAACCGGAGCATCGGGACGCGAAGGCTACCAACGTCTCAGGACTTTTTCCTGGCTGCCTAGGGACTGCTGCCCGGGCCATCTCGGGACTTTTTCTCAATGAATTCCTGCTGTTGCCGATTTCCGCTGTCACCAAAGAGGCCCATCCTGTGGCGTACTTCGTGGGCAAGGCCACCGACCTCAAGGTCGAACCGCGCCCCGACGCGACGCTCGACCAACTGCAAAAGGAAATCGAAGAGAAGCGCAACGCCGAGCGGTAGGCCGCTTCTCCGCGAGGCCGGACGCGGGTACCCTCGGCCGCCAACGTGGACAAGGCCTTCCGACCCATCCCGCTCGACCGGCTCGCCCTCTGGGTGTTTCGCGCGCTCGACTCGGGCGGCCCGGTGCTGGGCCTTCCCCCGGCCAACTTTCAGGTGCCCAGCGGCCGCCTCGCTACTTCGGTGAACGGCCACCCTCTCGCCGCGCCCCTCGGAGTGGCGGCGGGGCCTCACACCCAGCTCGCCCAGAACATCGTCGCCGCCTGGCTGTGCGGAGCCCGCTTCATCGAGCTGAAGACGGTGCAGGACAAGGACGACCTGACGGTCTCTCGCCCCTGCATCGACGCCGCCGACGCCACCTACAACTGCGAGTGGTCTCAAGAGCTGACGCTCGACGAGTCCTTCGACGAGTACCTGAAGGCCTGGGTGCTGGTGCACGCGCTCGCGCACCGACTCGGCCTTCCGGGCCCGGGCACGGTGTTCGCCATGAGCGTCGGCTACACGCTCGAGGGCATTCAGGGCCCGAAGGTGCAGCGGTTTCTCTCTCGCATGCGCGACGCGGGCGACTCGTTGCCCGCCGCGGTGGCCGCGGTCGCCCGGGCCTACCCCGCGGTGCGCGACGCCGACCTGCCCAGGGCGCTCTCGGACCACGTCACCCTGTCCACGATGCACGGCTGCCCGCCGGCGGAGATTGAACGAATCGCGCGGTACCTGCTGCTCGATCTCGGCGTGCACACCTGGGTGAAGGTGAACCCGACGCTGCTCGGCCCAGAGCGGCTGCGCGGCATTCTCAACGGCACGCTCGGCCACGACATCGAGGTGCCCGACCTGGCCTTCCAGCACGACCCGCGCTTCGGCGAGGCGATGCAAATGGCGGGGTCGCTGGCCGAGGCGGCCGAGGGTGGCCCGCGCCGCTTCGGCCTGAAGCTGTCGAACACGCTCGAGGTCGCCAACCGCCGGAGGGTGTTCCCGCCCACCGAGAAGACGATGTACCTGTCCGGCCGGGCGCTGCACCCGCTGACGCTGTCGCTCGCGGCCCTGGCGCGCATCGCGCTGGGCGACCGGGTGGCGCTGTCGTTCTGCGGAGGCGCCGACGCCCTCAACTTCCCCGCGCTGGTGAAGGACGGCCTGTCGCCCGTCACCACTTGCACCGACCTGTTGAAACCCGGCGGGTACGCCCGGCTCCAGCAGTACCTGCAGAACCTCGACGAAGCGATGGAAAGTGCCGGGGCCCGGACGCTCGCCGACTGGGTCGAGCCCTCGGCGCTGCCCGCCCACGCCGAGCGCACCTTGGCCGACCCGCGGTACTCGGCGCGCGCCCGCCCACTCGAAACGAAGGGCACCCGAGCCCTGACGTACTTCGACTGCATCGCGGCCCCCTGCCAGGAAGCCTGCCCCTCGCACCAGAACATCCCCGACTACCTGTGGCACCTGTCTCACGGCGAGTCCGGCGCCGCCCTCGACGTCGTCCTGTCCACGAACGCGCTGCCGGGCGTCACGGGCTGCGTCTGCGACCGCCCTTGCACCGAGCACTGCGTGCGCAACCACTTCGAGGCCCCGCTGGCGATTCGCGAGCTCAAGCGCTTCGCGGTCGAGCACGGCGCTCCATTCACCCCGAGCCAAGCGGAGCGAAGTCGAGGGGCCGCCCACGACTCCGCTCGGGCTGAACGCGGGGTGGCCATTGTCGGCGCCGGCCCCGCCGGCCTGTCCGCAGCCTACTTCCTGGCGCGGGGCGGCTTCCCGGTGACGCTGTACGAGGCCCGGTCCGAGCTCGGCGGCATGGCGGCGAGCGTCATCCCCGCCTATCGGCTCACGCCCGAGACGCTCTCCGGCGACCTCGACCGCGTTCGCGCGCTGGGCGCCGAGCTGAAGCTGGGGGTGCGGCTGGGCCGAGACGTCGAGCTGGCCGACCTCCGCCAGCGCTTCGCCTGCGTCTTCCTCGCGGTGGGCGCCGCGGCCGGCCGCCGCCTGGGAATACCGGGACAGGACGCCGCGGGCGTGCTCGACGCGCTCGACTTCCTCGAACAGGCGCGAAGCGGGAAGACGCAACCGCTCGGCACCCGGGTGCTGGTGGTGGGCGGCGGCAACTCGGCGATGGACGCCGCCCGCTCGGCCCGGCGCTTCTTGCGCGCCGGCGCGGTCGACCTCGTCTACCGGCGAACCCGGGCGCAGATGCCGGCCGACCCCGCGGAAGTGCAAGCCTGCGCGGACGAAGGCGTCGGGCTTCGAGACCTGCTAGCCCCGGTCCGGGTGAAGACGCGCGATGGCCGCGCCATGGCGCTCGTCTGCCAGCGCATGCGGCTGGGCGCGGCCGACGCGTCCGGGCGACCCCGGCCCGAACCGATACCGGGGGCCGAGGTGACGCTCCCCTGCGACACGGTGATTTCGGCCATCAGCCAGGAACCGGTGCTCGACTTCTTGGCGGGGCTGGCGCCAAAGCGCCGCCGCGACGGCTCGCTGGACGTCGACCCGGCCACCGGCGAGACCTCGGTGCCGGGGCTCTACGCCGGCGGAGACCTGGTGCGGGGGCCGTCGTCCGTCATCCAGGCGGTCGCCGACGGGCGCGCCGTGGCCGAGGCCATCGCCCGGCGCCATGGGGTGTCGCTGGTCGAGGACCTTCCGCTGCCGAAGGCGCCGCCCCGAGTCGGCTGGCTGGCCAAGAAGAGCCGATTGGTGAGTCCCCGCACCGTGCCTGTGCTCCCCGTGCGGCAACGCCAGGGCTTCGCCGAGGTGGAAGGGAGCTTCTCGGCCGAGGACGCCGCGGCCGAGGCGAGCCGCTGCCTCGACTGCGACGAGCTGTGCTCGCTCTGCGTGACGGTGTGCCCCAACCGCGCCAACGTCGCCTACGCCACCCTGCCGATGTCGCTCGAGGTTCCGGTGCTGCGCTCGAAGGGCGGCCAGCTCGAAGTGGAAGCCCACCGCCGCGTCGCCGTCACCCAGGGCGTTCAGATTCTCAACCTCGGCGATGCCTGCAACGAGTGCGGCAACTGCGACACCTTCTGCCCCACCGCCGGAGCGCCGCACCGGGGCAAGCCGAAGCTGTGGCTCGACCGCGCCGGGTTC
>JAHFDQ010000649.1 GCA_023248915.1 Archangiaceae bacterium
CCGCATCGTCGCGGCGCTCCAGACGCTGTCGGACGAGGAGACACTGCTGGTGCAGTCGGGCAAGCCGGTGGGCGTGCTGCGCACCCATCGCGATGCCCCGCGGGTGCTGATCGCCAACTCGAACCTCGTCGGCAAGTGGGCGACCTGGGACCACTTCCGCGAGCTCGAGGCTAAGGGCCTGATGATGTACGGCCAGATGACCGCCGGCTCGTGGATCTACATCGGCACCCAGGGAATTCTTCAGGGGACGTACGAAACCTTCGCGCAGGCCGGGCGGACGCACTTCGGAAGCGCCGACCTCGCGGGGCGGTTGGTGCTTTCGGGAGGGTTGGGTGGCATGGGGGGCGCTCAGCCGCTGGCGGCCACGATGAACAACGGCGTGTTCCTCGGAGTCGAGGTCGACCCCGCGCGCGCCCAGCGGCGCCTCGAAACCCGCTACCTCGACGCCATCGCCAGCAGCCTTGACGACGCATTGGTGCAGGTGGCGGACGCCAAGGCCCGGCGAGTCGCCCGCTCGGTCGCGGTCATCGGCAACGCGGCCGAGGTCTACCCCGAGCTCTTGCGGCGCGGCGTCGTGCCCGACCTCGTCACCGACCAGACCTCGGCGCACGATCCGCTTAACGGCTACGTCCCGAAGGGCCTGTCGCTGGCCGAGGCGGCGGCCCTGCGAAAAACCGACTCCAAGGGCTACGTCGAGCGCGCCATCGCCTCGATGGCGGACCAGGTCCGGGCGATGCTGGGGTTCAAGCGCGCCGGGTCGCACGTCTTCGACTACGGAAACAACATTCGGGCCTTCGCTCAGCAGGGTGGCGTAACGGACGCGTTCGACATCCCGGGCTTCGTACCGGCGTATATTCGGCCGCTCTTCTGCGAGGGCCAGGGGCCGTTCCGCTGGGTGGCGCTGTCGGGCGACCCCGAAGACATTCTCCGCACCGACCGCGCCGTGGTCGAGCTGTTTCCCGAGAAGGAATCGCTCCGCCGATGGATTCGGCTGGCCGAGGAACGCGTCGCCTTCCAGGGCCTGCCTGCGCGAATCTGCTGGCTCGGGTACGGCGAACGCGAGAAGGCGGGGCTGGCCTTCAACGAGCTGGTGCGCAAGGGAGAGGTCAAGGCGCCGATCGTGATCGGCCGCGATCACCTCGACTGTGGTTCGGTTGCCTCGCCCAACCGCGAGACCGAGGCGATGAAGGACGGCACCGACGCGGTGGCGGACTGGCCGATCTTGAACGCGCTGGTGAACGCGGTGAACGGCGCGTCGTGGGTGTCCTTCCACCACGGGGGCGGAGTCGGCATCGGCTACTCGCTCCACGCCGGCCAGGTCATCGTCGCCGACGGGACTCCCGAGGCCGCGGCGCGGATCTCGCGGGTGCTCACCTCGGACCCGGCGATGGGGGTGCTCCGTCACGCCGACGCCGGCTACCCCGAGGCCGCAGAAGTCGCCCGGGCCCGAGGCATCAAGATTCCCGGCATCACGGTCTGACGCGGGCGCGGGCGTCGCCGCCGAGAGGTTCCAGCGCATCGGGGCACGCCCCGCCGGCGAGGGCTGATACAACTCGCGCCCATGGCCCCGTTCGACGTCGTCATTCGCGGCACCTCAGAGGTCCTGACCCTGTCCGGCCGCCCTGACGAGCCTGCAGAGAGCGCGCTCGCGCCGATTCCCAACGGAGCCATCGGTATCGTCGAGGGCAAGATCGCCTGGCTCGGCCCGGAAGCCGCCTTGCCGCAGGACGGCGTGGGCCCCGCCACCGAGATCATCGAAGCGGGCGGCGGCTTCGTGGGGCCTGGCTTCGTGGACCCGCACACGCACCTGGTGTTTGCCGGAGAGCGGTCGGGGGAATTCGACCAGCGGGCTCGCGGCAAGAGCTACCTCGAGCTTGGTGCGGCCGGGGGCGGCATCATGGCGACGGTGCGTGCCACCCGGGCCGCGTCGGAGGGCGAGCTGGTGGCGCTGGCGGGGCCCCGACTGAGGCGCCTGCTCGACCAGGGAGTCACCACCGCCGAGGTCAAGAGCGGCTACGGCCTCACGGTCGCCGACGAGGTCAAGCTGCTGCGCGCGGTGCGGCACCTCGGCACCGACCAGCCGATCGAGCTCGTCCCGACGCTGCTGTGCGCCCACGCGGTTCCTGAAGAGCACCGCTCGGACCGGGCGCGCTTCGTCTCACTTTGTGTGGAGGAGATCATCCCCGCCGTCGCCCAAGAGGACCTGGCCAAGACCTGCGACATCTTCGTGGACGAGGGAGCCTTCACCCACGACGAGGCCCGGAAGATTCTGGGGGCGGCGCGGGCGAAGGGCCTCGCGGTCCGCCTGCATGCCGACCAACTGACGGCGAACGCCGGCTCCGAGCTGGCCGCTGAGCTCGGAGCGCGTTCCGCCGACCACCTCGAGAACGTGAGCCCCGCGGGCGTCGCGGCGCTTGCCAAGGCGGGAGTCAGCGCGGTGCTGGTGCCGACCTCGACGCTGTTCCTGCGCGCCGAGCGGTACGCGCCCGGCCATGCCCTGCGGACGGCAGGGGTGAACGTGGCGTTGTGCACGAACGTCAACCCCGGGTCGGCGATGTCGGAGAACGTGTCGCTGACGCTCGGGCTGGCCTGTCTCGAGAACGGGCTCACGGCGGCCGAGGCGTTCTGGGGGTTCACCCGGGGCGCGGCGATCGCCCTGGGGCTTCCCGAGCACGGAAGGCTGGCGGTAGGCGGGCCCGCGGACGCCGTGGTGTTCGGCTGTTCGAGCTACCTGCACCTGCCCTACCACCTCGGAGTGAACCACGCCCGGGCGGTGGTGAAACGCGGCCTGCTGGTCGCGTCGCCTCGGGGCCTCGGCACTGAGCTGTGCCACTGACGATTCGGCACGGCGGCGACAAGCTCCTTCAACTTCGCCGAGACGACCGGGTCCGCTCCCTCCGTGCCAAGGCAACAAGGCCCAACAGGCCCCAGAGGCCGAAACCGGCCCCGCCCGACGACTGACAGTCACAACCCGCCGTGTAACTCTTCTCCGGCGTCAGCACGACGGCGAAGGGGGCGCTGGTGACGTCCGCCATGCCGACGGCCGACGCCTTCAGCGTGTAGCC
>JAHFDQ010000230.1:0-422 GCA_023248915.1 Archangiaceae bacterium
GCTCGTCCCGCCGCGCGCGCAAGGCGGGCCGGGGCGGGTCGCCCCCCAGCGCCTCTTCCAGGGCGCTCTCCCCCTCGTCGAGGGCGCGCAACGCCTGCGAGCACTCCGCGCAGCCGCGGGCGTGGGCGTCGGCGGCCGCCCGTTCGGCCCGGTTGGCCGCGCCGGTGTCGAGCCGCCAGAGGTCTTCCGCGGACAGGTGGCGGGTGCGCGGGGCCTCGACCTGGCGAGCCACCTCGAGGTCGCGCCGGCAGTCGTCGCAGGTTTCCAGGTGGGGGCTGTCGGCCCGTTCGCCGGACAGCAGCGCCACCAGGTCGTCGCAGTCGGCGCGGGCCGAGTACCACCAGGCCCGCTCGCGGTGCGCCGGCAACAGCAGGTCGCGCTCGGCGCGCCTCCGGGCATTCACCGCCGCCAGCCAGCGTGCC
>JAHFDQ010000230.1:432-8921 GCA_023248915.1 Archangiaceae bacterium
GGGGGGCGGAGCGCGCGGTCGACGGGGGCGAGGGCGGCCACCAGCCGCTCGCGGATGCGCTTGGCGGTCGCGCTGCCCGAGGCGCCGGCGCTCTCGAGCGCGGCCAAGGACGACTCGAGCCCGTCGCGCGCCATCAGGCCTTGCCAGGCCCAGCCGGCCCAGGTCTCGCCTTCGCCCGCGGCCTCGGGCAGCGCGGCCTCGACCGCTTCGTCGGCGGCGCGGACCAACTGGCTTTCGAGGGCGTCGACGTCCAGCCGGGCGGCCCAGGCCTCGAGCGCGGCGTCCGGCAGGCCAGCCAAGGCGGGGGCGACCGCCTCGGCCTCGGTCATCGACCGGCGCAAGAGGTCTCCGGCAGCGACGAGCAAGCGGCTCAAGGCTCCAGGTTCGCCGGCCTCGCTCGCGCGGCGCAGGACCGCCAGGCGTTCGGTCTGGTTCATCGGGAATTCTCCTCGTCGCGCAGCTCGAGCAGGTACAGCTTCAAGAACGCCTGGGCCCGGCTCACCCGTTTGTAGGAATTGGCCACGGTAATCTCCAAGAGCTTCGCGCAGGCGGCGTGATCATCCACGTCCTGGTGGTGGTACAGGTCCCACGCCGAGGCTTCGTTCGGGTGTTCGGCCGACAGCCGCTCATAGGCCCGCCAGTAGGTGTCGCGGGCGTCCCGGGCCTCTTCCCGGTGGCGGGCGGCGTCGACCGCGCGGGCAGCGCCGGCCGCCTCGCCGGGTTCGCCCTCGCCGTCCTCGCCCGCGGCGGGGGCCAGCCCTTCGCGGTGCCGGCGGTAGCGGTCGATGGCCGCGTGCTTGACGATGCGCAGGAAGAAAGTCTTCGGGGCGGCGGCCTTCCCCGGCAGCCGTTCGGACACTCCGTGGAACTGGTCGAGCCCGCGGTCGATGAGTTTTCCGACCGCGTCGTGGAAGAGGTCGGCCTGGTCATCGGGCGAGCCGCGCAGGTAGCTGGCCTGAATTCGGCGCACCACCGTGTAGGCGGCCAGGCGCCAGCGCTCGCAGAGTACGCCGAGGGCATCGCTGAACGCTTCCTGGGCAGCCCTGCGCCGCAGGAGCTCGGAAAACAGCTCGTCGTCGGAGAGCTGAGCCAGCAAAACGGGGGCTGACGGTAACACACCGGCATGCGTTGCCCCGGACGGACGAGGGCCGGGGTGGGAACCTGACGGCCGCCCTATTTGGGAGGTTGCTTGTCGTGCTTGGCGAGGCAGCGGGCGACCTCGGGCGTCACGGTGAACCCGCACCCGCCGCCCGGCTGGCGCTCGCAGGCGGCGGCCTGCCAGCACTCGTAGATGGGCAGGTACATGCAGAGGGTGTTGACCGGCTGGTCGGGTGACGTGTCGGCGCACACTTCCCCGCTGCAGCCGCCGCGCCGGCACGCGGCCTTGCCGTCGGGCCGAGTGGGCTTCGGCGGCTCGGGGGTTTCGGCGACGGCGCGTGCGGGAGTCGGGCAGCCGGTTCCCACGGCGAGGAGGAAGGCGACGAGCGCCAGGGGGCGGAGGGAGCGCATGGCGCGGCAGCTTGGCCGAAGAGGCGCTCGCGGTGCCAGCTTCGGTCCCTCGACGCGGCTCGGGATGAACGTGAAGTGCCCGCTCGGGATGAATGGAACTACATCGCGTCGGTGGGGCTCCGCGGGCGCGAGTGGGCGTACGCGGTGGCGTCGGGCTTGGCATCTTCGCCGTGGCGCATCGGGCACCGGGCGCAGGTCCAGTCGTCCCAGTCGCTCCTGACGGCCAGGTCGAGGCAGTGCTGGTACAGAGTGCAGAAGATGTTGCGGAGGTTGTGCTCACCCAGCCGCTCGACACCTCGGGGAGCGGACAGGCAGGTCGGGGTCGGGTCGGCGTTCATCTCTCGCCAACACCGGTGCCCCGCCCGCTGATTCCCAGCCCTCTCGCTACGGGCCGCGCTTCAGGTAGCCCCGCAGCACCGAGAGGGTCTCGTGGATGACGCCTTCCTGGTAGCGGTACGCCATTTCCTGGCCCATCGGCACCAGCACCGACAGCGACTGCCGGCGCGAGCGCGCGGCCAGCGCTTCCAACTCCCTGATGATTCTCCCGAGGGACTCGACCCGTTCCGGTGCGTCGCCGCCCGGGCTGGGCTTCGCCTGGGCGATGTCGCCCAAGGTGGTGGTCGGACCGAAGAGCCGGGCCACCTCGTTTTCCAGCCGCACCCGGTTGGCGTCGATGCGCCAGAGCTGGAAGCGGTGGCCGAAGCCCATCACGTTGAACAGAATCGACAGGCCGGTGACCAGGTACACCCAATTCCCGGGCGGCATCACGTCGACCAGCCAGGGCGCGTAGGCGTCGAACACCTCGGGCCCGTCGTTCTCGAAGAAGGCCTTGGCGGCCGGTGACAGCGGCAGGCCGGTGGTGTTGGCGCCGCCCTTGTTGTGCCGGACGAAGTCGGGGAACACGCTCGAGAGCACCGTCATCAACCCCACCGTCTGCGAGCGTCCGGCGCAGCCGTTGCCGACCACCAGGGTGTCGACCTCGAGCACCGGCTTGTCGGACGGCGGCAACAGCCGCACCGGGTCGTAGTGGCCCGCCTCGACGCGGCCGGCCCTGAGGTGCGCCACTCGCGAGGCCAGCACCTCGGCGTGGGCGAAGCCGGCGACCTCTAGCCCGCGCTCGCGCACCGCCCGGGCCACCAGCGGGGCGTCCGCGTCCATCACCAGGACGGCCAGGTCGAGCGCGCCCGCGGCCGCCTGGTCGACCTCTTCGGCCAGGGACAGGTTCACGAGTGTGAGGCCCAGCGACACGAAGTCGGGCGACTCGAGAACCTGCCGGGCTATCTTCTCGGTGCCGCTGCTCTTGGGGCCGATGCCGATTCGCTTGCCCGCCAGCGCCTGAAACTCGGTCAACCGGTCGGCGTCCTTGCCCAGGAAGAGCACCGCCTCGGCGCGGGGCAGGGTGCCCACCAGCTCGAGCGGCGCCGCCTGGGGCCAGTCCTGCCCGTCCTGGATGAGGGCGAAGTGAGCCGCGCAGCCGCCCGCCGCCGCCGCGGCCAGCCGCTGGAGGTTGTCCACCGAGCCCTGGCTGGCCAGGTTCTCAATCCGGCCGTGGGCCTGGGCCGCGCGCTCTGACAGGCGGTCCACCACCGCGTGGTAGTTGCCCTCGGGAGCCCCGGAAAGGACGGCCAGGCGCAGCCCCTTCGAGTCGCGCGAGAAGTCGAGTCGGGCGACGGCCACGCCGAAGGCCGCGAGCAGCAAGAGGCCCGCGGCCGCCTTGAAGGCGGTCGTCCGGTAGAAGGGGTGCGGGGCGCCGACGCTCACCGGTGCGCTTGTATCAGCACGGACACGTGCGGCGAACGGAAGGCGTTGTTATTACGAGCCTCGTATGGCCCAACTGGTTCGAATTCGCGACGAGCTGCCGCTGCCGCGCGACCTCCTGGTGCGCCTGCACGACCTGATGGTCCAGGCCCGCGCCCTCGAAGAGCGGCTCATCTCGATGTACAAGTCGGGCCACGGCTATTTCTGGATAGGCGGCCCCGGCGAGGAAGCGTTCAGCGTCCCGCTCGGGCTCCTGATGAAGAAGGGGCAGGGGCCGGCCTACGACTTCCTGCACGCCCACTACCGCCAGTCGGGGACCATTCTCGCGCTGGGCGAGGACCCGGTCGGGGCGCTGCGTCAGATGAAGAACACGGCGAGCGACCCCTACTCGGGAGGGCGCAACTTCGGCGGCCACTACTCGATTCGCCGGTTGAACGTGGTGCCGGTGACCTCGACCATCGAGGTGCAGTACCTGATGGCGCCGGGCACCGCCTTGGCCCAGAAGCGGCACGGCGGCGACGCCATCACCATCGTCACCGGCGGCGACGCGGGCACCGCCGAGGGCGACTTCGCCTCGTGCCTGTTGTGGACAACCCGACCCGGGCAAGAGCTACCGGTGCTCATCGTCGTCACCAACAACCAGTGGGGAATCTCGACGCCCGCCGCGACCGTCCACGCGACCCGCAACCTCTCCGACCGGGGCAAGGCCTTCGGCATGCGCACGAAGACCATTGACGGGAATGATCCCATCGCCTCCTACCAGGAGTTGGCCGAGGCGATGGCGTACGTGCGCAAGGAACGGCGCCCCTTCCTGCTCGAGGCGAAGGTGTCGCGGCTTTACGGCCACTCGTCGGCGTCGGGGGCCAACCTGGTCGCCGAAGAGCAGGACTGCCTGCGCGGCTACGAGGCGAAGCTCGAGCGATACGGGGTGCTCGACCGCGAGCAGATGGACGCGGTGCGGGTGCGCCACGCCGAGGCGCTGGCCCAGGCGGCGCGCGCGGTGATTGAAGAGCCGCAGCCCTCGCCCGACTCCATCTGGGACCACGTCTTCGCCCCGAAGGACGGGGGGTAAGGCCGTGGCGAACATGGCCCAGGCGATTCGCATGGCGCTCCACTACGCCGAGGAACACCTGGGCGTCACCGACATCTTCGGAGAGGACGTGGGGCCTCCGCTCGGTGGCGTCTTCACCGTCACCCAGGGGCTGTCCACCGCGTGGAACACCCCGCTCGACGAGCGCGGCATCGTGGGCATGGCGATGGGGCTGGCCTTCGCCGGGCAGCGGCCGGTCGCCGAAATCCAGTTCTGCGACTACGCCTTCAACACGATGGACCTGTTGAAGCTCGCCGGCCAGATGTGCTGGATGTGCAACGGCGACTGGAACCTGCCGATGGTGCTGAAGACGCCGGTCGGGGCGGGCATTCGCGGCAGCATCTACCACTCGCACTCGTTCGACGCGGTGGCCACCCACCTGCCCGGGTGGCGCGTCGTGATGCCCTCGACGCCGCTCGACGCCTACGGCCTGATGATTTCGGCGTGCCAGGAAGCGAACCCGGTGATGTTCCTCGAGCCCAAGGCGCTGCTCCGGGTTCGCGGCGACGAACCGATACCGGGAGAACCTGCCGACCCGCGGGCGCTGTCGAAGATGATCGACGCCCCCCTCGGAGACCGCTCGGGCTGGCGGCCGCAGTGGCCGGCCCTGAGCGCGTACGCGGTGCCCATCGGCAAGGGCAAGGTGGTGCGCCCCGGCGGGCAGCTGACGGTGGTGAGCTACGGGCGGATGCTGCCGCTGTGCGCGAAGGCCGCCGACGACGTGGCCGCCGAGGGGGTCGACGCCGAGGTTATCGACCTACGCACGCTGGCCCCGTACGACTGGGACCTGGTGAAGGCGTCCATCGAGAAGACGGGCCGGGCCCTCTTCGTCAACGAGGACACCGAGGTCACCAACTTCGGCGAGCACCTCGTGCGGCGCGCCGTGGACGAGCTCTTCTACCGCCTGCTCGCTCCCCCCCGGCTGCTGGCGGGCAAGGCGGTGCCTGGGGTCGGCCTGGCCGACAACCTCGAGCGGGCCTCGGTGCCGCAACCGCCCGAGATCGCCGCCGCGATGCGCGAGCTGGCCGCCCTGGCGCCGTAAGCGGGCTATGCTCGCCGCGCGATGGATCTGAAGGCCCTCCTGATTGGGGCGGACGAGTACACCGGCCGCCGGCTCGGGAAGTACGAGTACATCTGCCGCCTGTCGGGCGGGGGCATGTCGCAGATCTTCCTCGCGTTCCAGCACGGCCTGGGCGGCTTCCGGAAGCTGGTGGTGCTGAAGCAGATTCTCCCCGACATCGGCGGCGAGGAAGAGTTCGTCCGCATGTTCCTGGACGAGGCGCGCATCACCGCCACCCTGTCGCACCCCAACATCGCGCAGGTGTTCGACCTCGACGTCCAGGAAGGCGAGCTCTTCATCACCATGGAGTTCGTCGCGGGCGCCACGCTGGTCGAGGTGGCGAAGGCCTGTTCGACCGCGAAGGAGAAGATTCCGACCGGCTTCACCCTGGCCGTCATCAGGGACACGGCGAACGCGCTGCACTACGCGCACACCCTGGTCGACCCGGCCGGGCGCATGCCCAAGGTGGTTCACCGCGACGTGGCGCAGAAGAACATCATGGTGAACTACGACGGGCAGACCAAGCTCGTCGACTTCGGCATCGCCAAGCAGCTCGACGCCCGCGCCCGCACCGCGGTCGGCAAGGTGAAGGGCACCACCGGGTACATGTCGCCCGAGCAGCTCTTAGGGCAGCCGCTCGACGGCCGGTCGGACGTCTTCTCGCTCGGGGTGGTGTTCCACGAGTGCCTGACGGGGCTGAAGCTCTTCTATGGCAAGACCGACATGGACGAGATCAAGGCCACCCTCTACAAGAAGATAGACCCTCCGTCGGCGCTGAACCCTGGCGTGCCCCCGGAAATCGACGCGCTCGTGATGCGCGCCCTGTCTCGCAAGCGCGAAGAGCGGTACGACACCGCCAACGAGCTGGCACGGGAAATCGAGCGCAGGGGCGGGACGCTGATCTGGCGGGCGCACGAGACCGCCGAGTTCATGCAGCGCCTGTTCGCCGAACGCCGCGAGCAGACGCGCGCCTTCTTGCAGGTCATCGCCGAGTCCGACCCGAGCGGCGTCAACGTCTCGCCGCTGTCCCTGATGAAGCGGGGCGAACCCTCGCCGCTAGACCTGGCCCGCGGCGCGAAGCAGTCGGGAAAGGCCCCCGAACCGACCTCGCCCCCGGTGCCGGTGCCGCCCCCCATCGAGGCGCAGAACCCGACGCCGGTGCTCGCGTCGGACGAGCGGGGCGACACCATCCGCCTGCCGCTCGGCGGGGGAGGACCTGACGCTCCCACGCTGCCGGTCATCTCGGCGCTCGAGAAGAACCGGTACTTTCGCGAGCTCGACCACACCACCGCGCCGGTCAGCGCCGCGGGCAGCCCCAAGTCGGTGTTCGACGTCGCCGCGCGCGAGAGGCCCCCAGAACCTCCCAGCGCAGGTTCCGCCGACGTCACCGAGAACCGGGCGCCCGAGTTTTCGAAGGAAAACGTCACCGAACCTCCCAGGGACCGCGCGACCGACCGGTCCGCCGAGGCGGTCGTCGCGACGCCCCACGAGGCGCCCGGAAACACCGACCGCCTCGGGGCCTTCCTGTTCGGAGACATCACCTCGAAGAAGCACCATCCACTCGCGCCCGGCATGTTGCCGGACCCGGCCGAATTCCTCGAGCACACCCAGCCGGTGTCGGGGCCGCGCCCCCTGCCCGTCCCCGGAACGCGGCTGGTGTGGAACATGCGCCGGGTGAAGACGCACGCGCGCCGGCTGGGGCCGTGGCTGGTGGTGCCGGTGGTGCTCGGGACGCTGGTGGGTCTGCTCGCCGCATTGGCCGCGTCGAAGAAGCCGAAGCCTCCGCCGCCCGCCCCCACGGCGACCTCGGCCGCGGAGAGTCCTCTCCCCGCCCAGCCGCTGGCGGTCGGAGAGCTTCCCGTGTCGCTACCGCCGGCGGAGGCTTCCGCACCTGACGCGTCTGTCGAGCTGGCCTCGGGGACCGGACCGGTTCCCGCCGCTGGGGCGGCGCCCGCGGACGGAGTGACCGACGAAGAAGTCGAGGTCTCGGCCGACCTGAGGCCGGGCGACGGCGACCGTGAGGCGGCCGCGAACCCGGGCCCCCGGGCCGGCTCGGTGCGCTCGGCGGCCACGAATCGCGGCAAGCACCGGCAGGGCGGCGACCGCCGGCGCTGACCCGAGGCGAAAACCGGTTGCGCTCACCCCGAGCCCGTCGAGGGGCAGGCCGGCAGGGCGCTTCAGCCAGCGCGAAACCGGGCGCCAGGACCGAGCGGGCCGTCAGCGCGACGCACCCCCCGGCCCGGGTTGGCGGCGAGGTGCTCGAGCACCTTCCAGACGGTCTCGGCCTCGTCGGGAGCTCCAGCGGCGGCGGCCCAGTCGTCGGCCGACCTGGCCTCGGCCGGATGCCGGGCGAGGGCCGAGAGCACCTTCCGCTGCAGCTCGATGACCGCCCCGGCCGCCTTCTTCCCGGCTTCCACTCCGGGCTGGTGGTAGGCGTTCACCCCGACCAGCGACGCGTAGAAGCCGACCGCCCGCTCGAACAGCGCGACCAGCGCCCCCACGGTGCGGGCGCTGACGTCGGGCACGGTGACCGTCATCGACTCGCGGCCATTCTCGTAAAGCGCCCGCCGGGTGCCGAGCAGGAAGCCGACGAGGTAGTCGCCGCTGGTGACCTGGCTCTCCACCTCGAACGGCACGCCCTCGCGGTCTCTCAACACTTCGACGAAGGTGGCGAAGAAGTTCGGCACGCCGTCGCGCAACTGCTGGACGTAGGCGTGCTGGTCGGTCGAGCCCTTGTTCCCGTAGACGGTGAGGCCCTGGTGCACCACCCGGCCCGCCAGGTCGAGCTCTTTGCCCACCGATTCCATCACCAACTGCTGCAGGTACCGCGACAAGAGCATCAGCCGGTCCTTGTACGGCAGGACGACCAGGTCCTTCTTGCCCGCCCCGCCGCTTCCGTGGTGCCACATCAGGGCGAGCAGCGCCGCCGGGTTTTTCGCCACCTCGCGCGAACGCGTCGCCGCGTCCATCTCGCCCGCCCCGGCGAGCAGGGAATCGACGTCGAAGCCCTGCAGCCGCGCCGGCAAGAGGCCGACGGCAGACAGCTCGGAAGTGCGGCCCCCGACCCAGTCC
>JAHFDQ010000231.1 GCA_023248915.1 Archangiaceae bacterium
TTCGGAACCAGCGCCGCGACCGAGTCGATGACCACCAGGTCGACCGCCCCGGACCGGACGAGGTGCTCGGTGATCTCCAAGGCCTGCTCGCCGGTGTCCGGCTGCGAGATCAGCAACTCCTCGACGCGGACCCCCAGCTTCCGCGCATAGCCGACGTCGAGGGCATGCTCGGCGTCGATGAATGCCGCCACGCCACCCTGGGCCTGCACCTGCGCGATGGCGTGCAGCGTGAGCGTCGTCTTCCCGGACGATTCGTTGCCGAAGATTTCGACCACGCGCCCGCGCGGGTACCCCCCGACGCCGAAGGCGCGGTCGAGGCCCACGGACCCTGACGGAATCACCGCGATGGGCTGGGCGGCCGAATCTCCTCCCAGTTGCATCACGGCCCCCTTGCCGAACTGCTTCTCGATTGCTGCAACCGCCGCGGCTACCGCCTTCAACTTCTCGGAAAGCTTGCTCATCCCCCGCTCCTCCACCACTTCGTGTCCGTCGGGACAATCCCGCTCGGTGTTGGCCAGCCGAGCAAAGCCCGTGCCCAGCGTGATGGCAGTGCGGACGAATGTTCTAGCGTCCGCAATTGCGATGACAGTCCCGATCGCCGGAGCGACATCGATGTCTCTCGAATGCCGAGAGAGGCCGCAAAGGCAAACGATGCCGAGCTGGAACCCTCGTGCAGGTGGAATCTGCGTCCCGACCGGCTCGACTACTTGCCAAGTCGGGCCGACTGCTTCGGGTCAGAGTACGAGATCGACGAAGCGTCGCGCGCCGGCAACCAACCCCGTCTGTCGATGACTCTGCAACCGATGGCGAAGCACATGTCCTCAGTCTCAATCTTCGAGTGGCCCTGAAGGTCAGCCCGAGTAAGCGCCAACTTGATGATGCGATCGTGGCCGCGCGCCGACAGTCCGAATCGCGACACGGCAAGTTCCAAAGACTGCTGCGACATCGCGCTCATTTGGCAATACCGTCGCAGCATTCTCGGGGTCATCTGGGCATTGCTGTACGTGCCGGGATCGCCCTTGAACCGGTGCCGTTGACGATCTCGGGCGGCCTCGACTCTGTTGCGATAGTGGGACGAAGCCGCCTCGGTCGAATCCAGCGCGGTGATGTGTCGCAATTCGACAGGCCGGGTTTCCAGCGTGATGTCGATTCTGTCGAGCAGCGGGCCGCTCACCCGGGCGTGGTAGTCGGCAACCCGGTACTTGACGCAGGTACATCGATGAGTGCTCACGTTGTAATACCCGCACGGGCACGGGTTCATCGCGGCGACCAACATGACCCTGCACGGATAGGCGACATTCTGGGCAGCCCGGGCCAGATGCACCTGGCCCTCTTCAAGGGGCTGCCGCAGAACTTCCAGCACGTTCTTCCGAAACTCCGGCAGCTCGTCCAAAAACAACACGCCGTGGTGCGCCAAAGACAACTCGCCCGGACGCGTCAGAGGCCCGCCTCCGACCAGCCCCGCGTCGGAGATGGTGTGGTGAGGCGAGCGAAAGGGCCGGTCCGACAGCAGCGCCTGGCCTTCCCGCAACAGCCCGAGGACCGAGTAGATCTTCGTCACCTCGAGCGCTTCCTGGAAGGACATGGCCGGCAGAATTCCGGGCAGGCGCCTGGCCAGCATCGTCTTGCCAGAACCCGGGGGGCCGCACATGAGGATGTTGTGGCCACCGGCCGCGGCGACTTCCAGCGCGTCCTTCACCTCGGACTGTCCGCGGACGTCCGACATGTCGAGCGGCCCCTGCGCGCCCGCACCGGGGCCCGAGGAGTCGCTCTGCCGGACGTCATAGGGGGCGATGACGCTCTCTCCGGTCAAGTGACCAACCGCTTCCCGAACGTGCCCCACCGGAATCACGACGATGCGGTCCACCAGCGCCGCTTCCCCGGCGTTCTGCACCGGGACCATGACTCCTTGATAGCCGCCATCGCGGGCCGCCAATGCCAGGGGAAGCACTCCCCTGATGGGCTTGATGTTCCCGTCCAGGGACAGCTCGCCGCCAAACAGGTACCGGCCCATCGGCTCGCAAGCGACGAGCTTCGCCGCTGCCAGCACTCCGAGCGCGATCGGCAGCTCGAACGCCGCGCCTTCCTTGCGAATGTCCGCGGGCGCCAGGTTCACGGTGATGCGCTTCTGCGGAAGGTCGAATCCGGAGTTCTTCAGGGCCGATATCACCCGCACCTTGCTCTCCTTCACGGCTCCTTCCGGAAGGCCAACGACGTTGAAGTACGGCAGGCCGAGCGTCATATCGACCTCGACGTCGACGACCACCGCGTCAATCCCCATCAAGGCCCCGGACCGAATCCTCGCCAGCATCACGCCTCCCCGTCGACCTGCGGCTCAGCCACGCCAAGCATTTCCCGTACCGGCCTGTCTGGCACCGAGTGCACCGCTTGCTGGCTGCTCCCGCGCGCGGACTCTCGCCTTCTGAGAAGAGACTGGAGCCCCGCCGCCGCTCCGCCCGCGAGGACGGTCGTCCCGAAACTGGCCAGTGCGCCTACGGAGTCGGGCGGGGGTCGCTCGAGGCTTCGTGCCACTGCTCGGTCATCATTCCGAGCGTCTCCGCGCCGGCGGCCCGCGCTCCGTCGAGCGCCCCGACCAGCTTCCCGTAGTTGGTGCGCTCGTGGGCCATGAAGAAGATGAGACGCTCGCCCGCGGGCTTCGCCGCCAGCACTCGCTTCAGCCGCTCGATGTACGCCGGCTCTTCGATGGGTTCGCTGTTGATGGACAGGTGACCCTCCTGGTCGAGAGACACGACGACCTGGTCGGCCGGAACCTCGCTGACGTCTTCCACCTGCTCGGTCGAGGGGACTCTCACGCCGATGTCCTTCTCGAGGAGCGGAGTCACCACCATGAAGATGATGAGCAGCACCAGCACGACATCGACCAGAGGGGTGACGTTGATTTCGGAGTTGGGCGCGGAGGCCGGGCTGACCGCGAATTTCCGTTGGGGTCGCCTCGCCATGGGTCGAACCTACTTCTTCACCTGCTCGACCCCGAGGGCAACGCCTCTGGCCCCCGCCCGGCGGAGCTGGTTCATCACCTTGCGAACGTCGCCAAACTCGAGCGATTCGTCGCCCTTGAGGAGAATCTTCCGGCCCGGTGTCCCGCCTCCCTTATCCCTCACGGCCTGTTCAAGCGCTGCCCCTCCGAGGGCTTCCTGCTCGAGGTAGACCTTCTTCGAGGCGGTGATCGAAACCACCAGCGGGTCGGCTTCCTTCCGTTCCTTCTCGACGAACGTGGCCTTCGGGAGGCGAACCTCCTTGCCTCGCTGGAGCATCGGCGTGACGACCATGAAGATGATGAGCAGCACCAGGCAGACGTCGACCAGGGGCGTGACGTTGATGTCCGCCTTGATGCCCGACTTGCCGCCAAGCCCCATCCCCATGAGACGTCTCGGCCTCCCGGCTACGAGGCGGCGGGCCCGCCGGCGCTTCTCGCCACGACGTCGAGGAGCTCGTTCGACGACTCGGAGAGGTCGACCGCGCGAGCGTCGACCCAGCCCTGGAGAAAGTTGTAGGCGATCACCGCGGGTATCGCCACCAGCAGCCCGAACGCGGTCGTCACCAGCGCCTCGGCGATGCCCGCCGACACCGTGCCCAGGCCGCCCGACCCGGACAGCGCCATCGACTGGAAGGCGTTCACGATGCCCATCACCGTGCCCAAGAGGCCCACGAAGGGCGCGGTCGAGCCCACGGTGGCGAGCACGTTGAGCCCGCGTTTCAAGCTCTGCACCTCGCGCTGCGCCTGGCGTTCCAGCGCCCGGGCGACCGACTCGACCGTCAAGTCGCGGTTCGCGGGTGCGATGCGGAAGGCCGTCAGCCCGGCTCCGATGACGCGACCCAGGTGGCCCCCGGCCCCGCCCTTGCTCGCCCCCGCGCCCGCCAGGTCACCCTTGGCCAACACCGAAGCCATCGCCTGAGCGAACGAACGCGAATCGGCGGCCGAGCGCCGAAAGACGGCCAGCCGTTCCGCCATCACCACCAACGAGGCCAGGGACATGACGCCGAGCATCGCGACGATGAGGCGTGCGAACAGCCCCATGTGCGTCCAGAGATCGGTCAGGGTGAATTGCATCGCGTCGCTCTCGAAGAATTCCGGCGAAAAGGGCGGCCTAGATACCGCTACCGGTGGGGGATGACCAGCCTAATGGGGAAGACGTAGTCCACCGCGACCGGCCGGCCCTGGTACGTCAACGGCTTGAATCGCTTGGTGGCGAGCGCCTCGAGCACGGCCTGGTCCATGTGCGGCAGGGACTTGATGATGCGGCAGTTCTCGAGCCTGCCCTCGACCGTCACCACGCACTTCACGAGCATCAGCCCTTCGACGTGCGCCTCGAGCGCCTCGCGGGTGTAGACGGGGTCGCGCCCCTCGGTCTGCTCGGGCCGAGTCATTCCTTCGCCGAACGGCAGCACCTCGGTGGCCCCGTGTCCGCCCCCGGCGCTTCCGGTGCCGCCCACCACTCCGCCGATGACACCTCCGGCGACGCCTCCCTCGACTCCCCCTTCGACCCCTTCCGGCTCGTCCTCTTCGGCAGGTTCAGGGTTGCGCTCGGGCTCGGCCTCCTTGGGCTTGTCCTGAGGAATCTTCTTGGGTTGGACGATGACGTCAGGCCTCTTCACGACCTTCTTCTCGACCTTCGGGGTCGAGCTGCCCTTCTTCGCCGGCGCTGGGGGCGAGGCCGGAGCCGCGAAGAAGGTCACCGCCCGTTCAGGCGCCTTGTCGATCGCCGGTCGCGTCGACAGCCACACCGCCAGAGACAGCAGGGCGGCGTGGGCGGTGACCGAGATGACCGCTCCCGTTCCGAAGCGGTTCTTCGCCACTGCACCCTGGCCGAGGACTGAGTCGAACATCGCGGCGATGGATTCCGGAGACCGACGAAATGCGCCGGGTTCCGGCCCAGTTGTTCAGCCGTCCACCATACCCGTGGCCCGGAGGGCACTCAATCTTCAGCGCCCGAATCTCCAGTTGACAGTTGTCGACCCGCACGTACAGTCCGCGCCGTTTCGTAGGGTTTTCGACCCGGAGGGGGTCTCGTGCGACAAGAGAAATACGCTGCACACGCATTCTGCGTGCGGGCACTGGCGCTGCTCGTACTGCTCGGCGCAGGAACAGTCCTGGCCCAGGGCTCGTCGGTGCTGACCGGTACCGTGACCGACGCCGCGACGCGGAAGCCGGTCGCGGACGTGGCGGTGACCGCCGTTTCACCTTCGATGCAGGGCGAGCAGATCGTCGTCACCGACGCGACCGGCCTGTACCGGATTTCGCAGTTGCCGCCCGGGTCGTACACGATTCGGCTCGAGAAGGAATCCTACCGGCCCTTCTCTCGCGGCGACATCCAGATTCGCGCCGACCGCACCATCCGGGTCAACGTCGAATTGTTGCCCGAGTCCATCAAGGCCGAGGAGATCGTCGTCGTCGGCCGCGCGCCGACCGTCGACGTCGGTTCGACGACGACCGGTGTGAACGTCGGCAAGGAATTCGTCGATTCCATCGCGTTCATTCAGCCGAATGCCTCGGGTGTCCGCAGCTACGAGTCGCTGGCGTCGGTCGCGCCCCAGGTGGTCGGCGACCTCTATGGCTTCGGCATCAGCGGCACCACCTCTCCCGAGAACCTGATTCTGCTCGACGGCCTCTCGGTGACCGACCCGGCCTACGGCATCAACGCCAGCCCGTTCCCGGTCGAGTTCGTCGAGGAGGCCAACGTCATCACCGGCGGCTACCAGGCCGAGTTCGGGCGCGCCACCGGCGGCGTGCTCAACGTCGTCACCAAGTCAGGGTCGAACGAGTTTCACGGGTCGGTCTTCGGCAACTGGACGCCGGGCATTCTCTCGGCCGCGTCACCGGGTATCATCAGCTACTCGTCGGTCTTCACCTACAACTACGACGAGGCCAAGAAGAAGGAAGGCCGTCTGTGGAACTCGGGCGACTTCGGTGCCGAGATCGGCGGGCCGATACTGAAGGACAAGCTCTGGTTCTTCGCCGGCTTTTCGCCCTCGTTCAGCCGAACCCAGGACGAGCGATCGCTCAGCCGCTTCGAGCTGCTCCGTGATGGCTCGGACTACCAGCTCGACGAGAACGGCAATCGAATTCCGGTTCCGCTGCCGGGCACGACCAAGACCCGTTTCGTTGACCAACGCTCGTTCAGCTACATCGGCAAGTTGACCTATCTGATCAATTCCGACCAGAACGTGGCCCTTTCCGTGATGGGCTCCCCTCGCTCGAAGTTGGTGCCGGTCGCCTTCACCAACCGCCTCGCCGGCAGCCAGGACACCGACGACTCGAGGGACGTCGCGCTCAAGTACGCCGCCGGCTTCATGGAAAAACGGCTGCTGGTCGATGCGACGGTGGGCTGGCACCACCAGGCCGACACCCAGTACCCGAGCGACGGCTCGCGCATCGGCTCGACCACGGGCGCGGCCAGCGTCCCGGCTGTTCGCTTTCGGCGGACCGCCCCTCACTCGATTCTGGACTTCGAGGAACTCCCCGCGGAAGCCGCAGCCCTCTGCGAGCCCGCGGGCACGGACGACGCCCTGGCCTGCCCGGCGACCAGTCCGGGCAACGAATACACCATCGGTGGCGCCGGCTGGATGGAGGACGTCAAGATGGACCGAGCCCAGGGGCGCCTGGTGCTCACCTACCTTCTGAACGCGGCGGGACACCACGTCATGAAGGCGGGAGCCGACGTCGAGCACCTCACCTACGACATCGTGAAGGCCTACTCAGGAGGCGACGTGCTGCGCGAGGGAGGCGGCGGGACCAGCTTCCGCGACTACCGGCAGTTCGGCTACCTGGCCGGCCCCGACGACCTGGTGCAGCAGGCGTCGGTCAGCTCGCACCCGAGCTCGATGGGTGTCGGTGCCTTCGTGCAGGACAGTTGGAGCGTGCTCGACCTCATCAGCCTCAACCTGGGGCTGCGCTACGAGAACCAGCAGTTGTTCAACGGGCAGGGCCAGGTGGGCATGTCGTTGAACAACATGCTCTCACCCCGGTTGGGCGTCATCTATGACTTCACCCAGCAGGGCAAATCGAAGATCTACGCCAACTACGCCCGCTACTACGAGAGCGTGCCCATCGACGTCGCCGACCGGTCGCTCACCGGCGAAAACCAATCGGCCTTCATTCACTCGGCCGCGGGCTGCGACCCCCTCGCCGACCTCAGCCAGGCCACGAACGAGTGCCTCGACAAGGCGAACAGCATCTCGGTGGCGCGGACCACCGACCCGAGCCAATACGCACTCATCACCGGGCAGGGAAAGTCGCCGGTCGACCCCAACCTGCAGCCGCAGAGCACGGACGAGATCGTCGTCGGAGCCGACTACCAGGTCGTCCCCGACGGTCGCGCGGGCGTCTACTACACCCGGCGCTACCTCAACCGGGTCATCGAGGACATGAGCAACGACGAGGCCAACACGTACTTCATCGGCAACCCCGGTTACGGCATCGGCGCTGACTTCCCGAAGGCGGTTCGTGACTACGACGCGGTGACGCTCTACTTCAACAAGGCGTTCTCCGACCAATGGCAGGCGCAGATCAGCTACACGTACTCGATGCTGCGCGGCAACTACGCCGGCCTCTTCCGGCCCGAGACGGGCCAGCTCGACCCGAACGTGAACTCGGACTTCGACCTCAGGTCTCTCTTGGCCAACCGGGACGGTCCACTCGACGGCGACCGCACCCACCAGATCAAGGCGTACGTGTCGAAGGAGTTCAAGCTGAACGCCAAGTCCTCCCTGCTGGTGGGCCTGACCTACGAGGGAGCCTCGGGCGGCCCCATCAACTACTTCGCCAGCCACCCCGTCTACGGGCCCGACGAGTCCTTCGTGTTGCCCCGCGGTTCGGGCGGCCGGCTGCCTTGGGTTCACGACTTCAACGGCAAGCTCGGAGTGGCCTACAAGCTGACCAGGGAGAACATGTTGACCGTCACCGCCGACGTGTTCAATCTGTTCAACTTCCAGGCGGCGACGTCGGTCGACCAGAGCATCTCGTCCGAAGACCTGCTACCCGCGGTGCTCGCTTCGGGCCAGGCGCCCGAAGACGTGCTGTGCCGCGCCGGCCAGACCGGTTGCACGACGGCTGTGAAGAAGTACGACGAGAACACCGGTGAAATCGTCGACGCGAGTCCGGCCGACTACAACCCGAACTACAAGCAGATTACGAGCTACCAGGCGCCGCGTTCGATTCGGTTCGGCGTCAAGGTGACCTTCTAGGACCGACGAGGACACTATGAAAACGAAAACCATCGGTCTCTTCTTGGCAGTCGCAGTCATCGCGGCGGGAATCTGGGCGGGTGCCTGCACCACGCCGCAGGCCCCCATCGAGTGCAACATCGCGGCGGCGAACTACCTCGCCGGAACCACCAACTTCTGGGCGAAGTACACCCTGGTGTCGGGCACCGGCACCTGCGCCGAGCTGCTGGGCGAGGAGGTCGGCTTCGCCCGGTACCTGGCCCCCGAGTCGAGCGAGCCGACCATCGCCATTCGGGCCCAGGAAATGGGCGATGCCCTCGCCGGGAACACCTTCAGCGCCGACATCGACGGCACGAACGACTGCGCCGACGAGGAGGACTGCGCCGGGTGCGACACCAGCACCACCAACCCCTGCCAGACCGTGCTCGAGTCGGTGCCCCGCATCGACCCGACAGACGCCGAGGCGAAGCAGGCCAACGCGCTGGGCGGCATGACGCTCTACCCCGACCACGACGGCATCTGCGAGGGGTCGGGCATCCAGACCGCGGTGCAGAACTTCCAGCAGGAAGACTTGGCGGTGGCCGACGGAGGCACCGAGACGCTGCCGGCCTATGCGCTGTCCTACCGGTGGTCGAACCTCAAGGTGACTTCGACCGCCGCGGTACCTGGCACCGTCTTCACCGCCGACCTCGTCTACACGAAGGACGCCTGTCGGGCGACGTACCAGGTGACGG
>JAHFDQ010000650.1 GCA_023248915.1 Archangiaceae bacterium
GAGGTGGAATAGACGGTCGCCCCGGCGGGCACCCGCGCCTGGTTGCCCATGCAGAGCGAGCAGCCGGCTACCTCGAGGCGGGCCCCGATGGCGCTGTAGACGGCGAAGAAGGCCTCGTCCTTGAGCTGCTGCTGGTCCATCCGGGTGGGGGGGCAAATCCAGGTGCGGACGCTGGGGTTGAACTTCTGGCCCTTCCAGATTTCGCCCGCCGCGCGGAAGTGGCCGATGTTGGTCATGCACGACCCCAGGAAGACGTCGCTCACCGGGGTGTTGGCGACCGCGGACAGTGGCTTCACGTCGTCAGGGTCATTCGGACAGGCCAGAATCGGTTCCTTGATTTCCGCCAGGTCGATGTCGACGGTCGCCGCGTACTCGGCGTTGGCGTCGGCCTCGAGCAGCGCCGGCTTCTTCAGCCACTTCTCGACCGCGGCGATGCGCGCTTCGAGCGTCGCCCGGTCCTGGTAGCCGTCGGCGATCATCTTCCTCATCAGGGCCACGTTCGACCGAAGGTAGGTGGCGACACTCTTCGTAGACAGCGCCACCGTGGCGGCCGCGGCGCTGCGTTCGGCGGCGGCGTCGGTCAATTCGAACGCCTGCTCGACCGAGAGCTCGGGCAGCCCTTCCATCTCGAGAATGCGGCCGTTGAAGACGTTCTTCTTGTTCTTCTTCGGCACGGTGAGCAGCCCCTGCTGGATGGCCCAGAGGGGAATGGCGTTCACCACGTCGCGCAAGGTGATGCCGGAGTTCAGCTTGCCCTTGAAGCGCACCCGCACGCTCTCGGGCATGTCGAGCGGCATGAAGCCGAGCGCGCCGGCGAAGGCCACCAGGCCCGACCCGGCGGGGAAGGAGATGCCGATGGGGAAGCGGGTGTGCGAGTCGCCCCCGGTGCCCACGGTGTCGGGCAAGAGCAGCCGGTTCAGCCAACTGTGCACCACCCCGTCGCCGGGCTTCAGCGACACGCCTCCGCGCTCGTTCATGAACTTGGGCAGCGTCTGGTGCATCTTCAGGTCGGCCGCCTTCGGGTAGGCGGCGGTGTGGCAGAACGACTGCATCAGCATCGGAGCCTGGAACTTCAGGCAGGCCAGCTCTTTCAGCTCGTCGGCCGTCATCGGGCCGGTGGTGTCCTGCGAGCCGACGGTGGTCATCTTCGGCTCGCACGCGGTGCCGGGCAGCACCCCGGCCAGTCCGCACGCCTTGCCCACCATCTTCTGGGCCAGCGTGTAGCCCTGGCCGGGCTTCGCGGTGGGGTTCTTCGCCTGCTGGAACAGGGCAGTGGGGCTCTTCTTCAGCGCCTTGCGGGCCCGGTCGGTCAAGGCGCGGCCGATGATGAGCGGAATGCGGCCGCCGGCCCGGTACTCGTCGGCGAGGGTGCTGGGCGCGAGCTGGAACTTCGCGAGCACCAGGCCGCCCTGGGACCGAATTTCGCCCGCGCGGGTGTCGATGACGACGACGTCGCCCGTCTTCAGCCGGGTGACGTCGCACTTGATGGGCAGCGAACCCGAGTCCTGCGCGGTGTTGAAGAAGATGGGGGCAATCGCCGCGCCGAGGACGACGCCGCCGCGCCGCTTGTTGGGCACGAAGGGAATGTCCTCGCCGATGTGCCAGAGCACCGAGTTGATGGCGCTCTTTCGGGACGAACCGGTGCCCACCACGTCGCCGGCGAAGGCCACCGCGTGGCCCTCGGCGCGGAACGCCGCCAGCGTCGCTAAGCCTCCGGGGAAGCGCTTCTTGCCCATCGACAAGGCGTGCAGCGGAATGTCAGGGCGGGTCGAGGCGTCGCCGGCCGGCGAGAAGTCGTCGGTGTTGATTTCGCCGTCCACCTTGAAGACCTTGACGGTCATCGTCTCGGGCACGCCCGCGCGCCGCGTAAACCACTCGGCTTCCGCCCACGACTCGAGCACCTGCTTGGCCGCCTTGTTCTTCTTCGACAGCGCCAGCACCTCGTCGAAGGCGTCGTAGACGGCCGTCATCCCCGAGAGCGCCGCCGCCGCGTCGGCTTCCAGCGCCTTCACCTTCAGCGCCGCCAGCAGCGGACCGACGTTGTAGCCGCCCAGCATCGTGCCGAGCATCTGCACCGCGTCTTTCTTCGAGATGAGCGGCGACTTGGCGGTGCCCTTCACGATGGCCCCGAGGAAGGCGGCCTTCACCTCCGCCGCCGGGTCGACTCCCGGCGAGACGCGGTCGCGCAACAGGCCGAGCAAGAGCTCGCCCTTCCCGGCTGGAGGCTTGGCGAGCAGCTTGCACAGCCCGCTAACCTGCTCGGGGTCGAGCGGTTTCGGGGGAATGCCCAGCGACTTTCGCTCTTGCTCGTGGCTCAGGTAGGTGTCGATCACACGTCCTCCAAGTTGTGCGGGCACTTATACACCTTGAGAAACAGAGCCGCCGGGGCGGAACTCACTCCTGGCAAAGCTCTTCGAGCCAGGTCGCGAACGCCGCCGACGAGAACACCGGCGCTAGGAATTCGCGCAGCGCTTCCCGCGCGTAGGCCCTCACCGCCTCGAGTAGCCCGTGGGCGGCCAGGAAGTCGCGCAACGAGCCGGTCCCGTAGGGCCGTTGGGTGCCGGCGATTGCCCGCTCGAGCAGCGCCAGCGCGTCGGGCCGCGCGGCGAAGCGCGCCGCCGCCTCGCGAACGGCCCGGACGTTTTTCTCGAGGTCGCCTCGGCGCACTTGGCGCGCCAGCGTCGAGACCTCGAGGTCGAGCGCCCCCTTGACCAGCGCCGCCCTGAGCTCGGCCTGGCGGCGGGCGTTGGCCGGGTCGGACAGGTCGTCGGCGAGCCGAGCCAAGATGCCCGAGAGAGCCGAGTCGACGAACTCGGCCGCGCGCTTGTCCACCTGGCGCTCGACCTCTTCCGATACGGCGCCGGCCAGCGCGCCGAGCGTGCCGCTATGCGCCTTCGCCTGGTCGGCGGCGAAGCGGGCGAGGCCGCCCAGGCCCTTGGCCACCCGACTCTCGGTGACCGGCGCCCGGAGCCGGCGGCCGAAGTCAGTCGCCACCTGCAGGACGAAGCCGCGGATGGCCTTGCGGACCGGCTCGGGCTCGAGCAGCGCGGCG
>JAHFDQ010000651.1 GCA_023248915.1 Archangiaceae bacterium
CACCAGCGGCAGGCGCCACTGGGTGGCGATGGCTTTGGCGGTCAGGCTCTTGCCGCAGCCCTGAACGCCCAGCAGCAACAGGCCCTTCGGTTCAGGCAGCCCGAACTGCCGCGCCGCCTCGCTGAAGGCGTTCTTCCGTCGGTCGAGCCAGCGCTTCAGGTGCGTCAGCCCTCCGACGTCGCTCAAGGTCAGGTCGGTCGAGTGGTACTCGAGCAGGCCGCTCTTACGGACGACCTGGCTCTTCTCTTCGATGATCTGCTTGATGTCGTTGCCGTCGAGCCGGTCGTCCTCGTCGATGGCCTTGGCGAAGGCGTTCTCGGCCTCGGCCAGCGTCAGCCCATGCGCCGCGGCGACCAGCGCATCGGCCTGATCGCGCGAGAGCGCCACCGTGGCGCGCTTCGACCGCGTCACCACCGAGGCGATGTCGCGGAGCATCTTCATCAGGTCGGCCCGGCTCGGCAGCGGCACGTCCACCACCGAGACGTCCTTCTCGAGCTCGTCGGGCAGCAGCAAGGTAGGCGCGACGATGAGCGCCGTGGTGTAGGTGCTCTTCAGGGCGAACGCCAGCTCGCGCAGCGCCCGCACCGTCACCGCGTCGTCCAGGTGCCGGTGGAAGTCCTTCAGTAGCACCAGCGACGGGTTCGGAAGCCGAGTGATGGCCTCGAGCGCGGCCCGCGGCTCGCGGGTGTTCTCGGGCTCGACCCCGCGGGCGCTGCCCTTCAGCGCGTGCAGGCCGCGGGTCGAGGTCCAGGCCAACAGGTCTTTCCCGTGGGCCGCCGCGACCTCGGCGAGCAGCGCGTCGACCCGCTGCTCTTCCCAGGTGACCAGGTAGATGAGCGGGTACCTCGCCCGGATGAGCGTGTCGAGGTTCTTCAGGAAGCGCGGCATGTCCGTGGACATGGCGGTCAGTCTACGCGGAACGCCGCCGTCCCGGGCCTGCTCACTGCCCCGGTTTCTCGGCGCGCTTCTTCAGAATGTCTTCCAGCCGCTTCGAGAGCTCGTCCTCGAACCCGTTCTTCGTCGGCCGGTAGAAGCGCTGGCCCAAGAGCTCGTCCGGCAGGTACTCGGCGGGTACGAAGTTGCCCTCGAAGTTGTGCGGGTACTTGTAGCCGGTGCCGTAGCCCATCGACTTCATCAGGCGGGTGGGAGCGTTGCGCAGCGACATCGGCACCGGCAGCGGCCCGCCTTCCGTCACCGCCGCGCGCGCCGCGCCGTAGCTGGCGATGACGGCGTTCGACTTGGGCGCCATCGCCAGGTAGGTCGCCGCCTGGGTCATCGGCAGCGTGCCTTCCGGCAGCCCCATCAACTGGAAGGCCTGCAGGGCGTCCACCGCGACGCCCAGCGCCCTAGGGTCGGCGTTGCCCACGTCTTCCGACGCGAAGATGACCATGCGCCGCAAGACGAAGATCGGGTCCTCTCCCGACTCGAGCATGCGGGTCATCCAGTACAGGGCGGCGTCGGGGTCGGACCCGCGCATCGACTTGATGAAGGCCGAGATGACGTTGTAGTGCTCTTCGCCGGCCTTGTCGTAGAGCAGCGTCTTGTGCTGCACGGCCTCTTCGGCCGAGCGTAGATCGACCTTGCCCGCGCCGACCTGCGACGCGACTTCCAGCGCCGTCAGCGCCTTGCGCGCGTCGCCGCCCGCGGCCTGGGCCATGAAGGCCAGCGCGTCGTCGTCCGCGGTCACCTTGCCGGCCAGCCCCCTCGGGTCTTCGAGCGCGCGCCGCATCACCGAGACCAGCTCGTCGTCTTCGAGCGCCCGCAGCGTCACCACCCGCGTCCGCGACAGGAGCGCCGAGTTCACCTCGAACGACGGGTTCTCGGTGGTGGCCCCGATCAGCGTCACCGTGCCGCGTTCGACCGAGGGCAACAGCGCGTCCTGCTGGCCCTTGTTGAAGCGGTGGATTTCATCGACGAAGAGGAGGGTGCGCTGGCGGTTCAGCTTCCAGCGTTCCTGCGCGCGCGCGACCTCTTCGCGCAAGTCCTTCACTCCGGCGAGCACGGCCGACAGCGAGACGAAGGCGGCTCCGGTGGCGTTGGCGATCACCCGAGCGAGCGTCGTCTTGCCGGTGCCCGGCGGCCCCCAGAGGATGAGCGAGGGCAACTGGTCGGTCTCGATGGCGCGCCGGAGGAAGTGGCCCGGGCCGGTCAGGTGCGCCTGCCCGACGAATTCCTCGAGCGTGCGCGGCCGCATGCGCTCGGCCAGCGGCGCGGCGACCGCGGCCTCTTTCCCGGCGGCGTGTTCGAACAGATCCAAGGGCTCGAATGGATATCAGCTAAGCGGGCGGTGATCGCCTAGAGTGCGGCCGGTGAAGACGATCAGCCTCGTCGCGAAGAACAACAAGGCCGAGGCGGTGCAGTATGCCCGCCAGATCAAGGAACGGTTCCCGGCCTGCACCGTCCTGGCCGAGCGGCACCTGGCCGAAGCCCTGGGCTGGCCGCCGCTGGAAGACGAGACCGAGCTGGGTGGCAAGGCCGATCTGGTGGTCGTGCTTGGCGGCGACGGGACGCTGATCAAGGCCGCCCGCATGCTCGGGGGGAGGCCGGCGCCCATCCTCGGCGTCAACCTGGGTTCGCTGGGATTCTTGACCGAGATTCCCGAGGGCGAGTTCTTCCCGCTGCTCGAGGCCGCCGTGGCCGGCACCGCCAAGGCCGACCCTCGCATGAAGCTGACGGTGCGCCTGTTCCGCGACGGCAAGGTGCTGATCGAGGACGAGGTGCTGAACGACGTGGTCATGAACAAGGGGGCGCTCGCGCGCATCGCCGACCACGAGACCAGCATCAACGGCAAGTTCGTCACCCTCTACAAGTCGGACGGGGTCATCGTCTCGACCCCCACGGGGTCGACCGCCTACTCGCTGTCGGCGAATGGGCCCATCGTCCACCCGGCCGCCGACTGCATCATCGTGACGCCCATCTGCCCGCACGCGTTGACCCAGCGCCCCATCGTAGTCACCAGCGAGCAGGTCATCTCGATTGTCCTGAAGAGCGACTCGACCGACGTCTACCTCACCATCGATGGCCAGGTGGGCCTGGCGCTGAAGCAGGGCG
>JAHFDQ010000652.1 GCA_023248915.1 Archangiaceae bacterium
GTCGCAGTTTCCGGCGGCGGCGCTCGGCAACGGCATTCAGGGCTGGCCGGGCCAGAAGTGGGTCGACCAGCGCTCGCAGGCGGTGCGCGACATTCTCAAGGCGCGCTTCGACATGGCCGTGCTGAAGGGGTGCGACGCCCTCGAAGCCGACGACATCGACGCCATCTCGAACAACCCCGGCTTCCCGCTGACCGCGGCCGACCAGCTCGACTTCTGCCGCTTCCTCGCGACCGAGGCCCACGCCCGCGGCCTGTCCATCGGCCTGAAGAACAACCTGGACCAGGTGGCCGACCTGTTGGACGATTTCGACTTCGCGGTGAACGAAGAGTGCGTCCAGTACTCCGAGTGCCCCGCCGAGTCGCCCTTCATCTCGGCCGGCAAGGCCGTCTTCCACGCCGAGTACGTCGCGGCCGGGCAGTTGGCGTCGGTCTGCGCCGTCACGCAGCCGCTCGGCTTCTCGACCATCGTGAAGAACCTCGACCTCGACGCCTACCGGCTCACCTGCCCCTAGGCCGGCGGCGCCCCTACTCGCTTCGGTGGTAGTCGAACGGCACGTTGATGGTGATGCTCTTGCCCGAGTGCTTCGGGAAGCGGAGCGCCTTCGCCTGCTTGATGATGCAGGCCGAAAGCGGGCTGCCGTCCCCGGTGGAAACCGTCGCCGCCGACACGGCCCCGGACAGCTCGATGGTGAGGGTGATGTTCACCTTGCCCTGCGCCTCGCCGAGCTGCGCGCCGAAGCGCTCGAAGCACGCGCGGATGGGGCCCTGCGCGCGCCCCATCACCTGGGCGATCTCGACCATCGTCAGCGGCCCCACGGGCCGTTCGGGGACCACCGGCTTCGGCTTCGGCGGGACGACGGCCGCCGCTGGCGTCTCGGGCTTCACCTCGGTGGACGGTTCGACCGGAGTCGGCGTCACCCCGGGCGTGGGCGCGACCACCGGGGCGGGCGGCGGCGCAGCCGGGGTCTCACCGACGGGCGCCGGCACCGGAGCGGGCGGAGTCGAGAACGGCTTCAACACCACCACCCCCGCCACCGCGGCCGCGACGAGGACTCCCGCCAGGCCCAGCCACAGCCCCAGGCGGCCCGGCTTCTCTTCGTACCGTTCGGCTTCGGTGGCGGCGAAGGGTTCGAGCGCCTCGCGGATCTCGAGCATCGACTGCGGGCGCTTCGCCGGCAGCTTCTCGAGGCACCGCATCACCAGCGCCTTCAGCGCGGGCGGAATCCGTTCGCCTCCGGGCGTCGCGTCGGGCATCGGCGGCGGCGGCTGGGTGATGATCTGCGCCGCCAGCGCTCCGAACGTCTTGCCGTCGAACGGCAACCGCCCGGCGAGCAGCTCGTACAAGATGACGCCGGTCGCGTAGATGTCGGCGCGCGCGTCGACGGCCAGGCCCGCGGCCTGCTCGGGCGCCATGCAGGCCGGAGTGCCGATGATGGCGCCGTCCATCGTCGAGATGGCCGGAGCGTCGGCGCCCGGCGCGGTGAGCTTGGCCACGCCGAAGTCGAGCACCTTCACGTAGTCGGTCAGCCCGGCGCGCTCGGTGATGAAGATGTTGTCGGGCTTCACGTCGCGGTGGACGACCCCCACCTTGTGCGCGGCGGACAGCGCGTCGCAGAGCTGCCGGACGATGCCTAAGCCGCGGCGCACCCCCATCGGGGGCCCCTTCTCGAGCGCCTGACCGAGGCTCATGCCCGAGAGCAATTCCATCACGCAGTAGACCGAGGTCGGCCCGTCGGCGCCGACTTCCTGGACGAAGTCGAAGATCTCGACGATGTGCTCGTGGTTGATCTGGTTGACCGTCCGAGCTTCCTGGAAGAAGCGCTGGATGAGGTCGGCGTTCCGGTACTGCTCGGGCCGCAGAATCTTGATCGCCACCTTGCGCCCGAGCAGCGCGTGGTTGGCGAGGAAGACCCGGCCCATCGAACCCTCGCCGAGCAGCTTCACCAACTGGTAGCTGCCGAGCGAGTCGCCGGGGCCCTCAAGGTGGTAGCCGCCGGTCGAATGCGGCATTTCGGCCTGGGGCTTGCCGCTGATCAGCGTGCCGTCAGACCGGGACAGCGCGTGCGCCAACTCGCCAGCGCTGGCGAACCGGCGGGCCGGGTCGGGGTCGAGGCAGCGCTGCAGTGCGTCGGTCAGGTGCGCCGACGCCGCCGGCAGGGGCGGCAGGCCTCCGTTCGCCGGCACTGACACCAGCCCCTTCGCGCCGACCGCCGACGGCGGAGGCTTGCCGGTCAGGCTCGCGTACAGAATCGCTCCGAGCGAATAGATGTCGGACTTCGCGGTGGGACCCTGCCCCGCCGCGCACTCGGGCGCCCGGTACTCGTGGCTGTGCGCACCCGCCCCGCCGAGCCCCATCACCAGGCCGGTCAGCTTGGGCTGGCTGGCCGACAGCCCGTTCTCGAGCAACACCGTCTCGGGGTGGAGGTTGGCGTGAAACCGCCCCAGGTGGTGCAGGGCGTCGAGCGCGGCGCAGATGGGGCCGGCGAGCGGCACCACGATGTCCGAGTCGAGCGACCCGGCCGCCTTCAGCACCGAGTCGAGGCTCTCGCCCGGCGGGTTCTCGGTGACCACGTAGGGCCGGCCGTCGGCCAGCTTCCCCACCTCGAAGTGGCGCAAGAGGTTCGGGTGGGCAAGCGCCAGGCAGGCCTCGGCCGATTCCACGAAGCGCTTCTTCAACCCGGCGTCGGCCGCCACCTCGGGGCGCAGCACGTGGAGCAGCACGGGAATGCCCAGCTTCTCGGACTGCCCCGAGAACACGCGGACCACGCGCCCCTCGTCGACCCACTCGAGTGAGAGGTAGCCGGGAATGACTTCGGAAATCGGGAGCGGTTGCGGCTGCACGGTCGGCCAGTCTAGCACCGCAACGCCACCTGAAAGGTTGACATGTGCCGGCACGGCCTGTTCGCATGGGGCTGGGGGAATCGATGATTCCGACGTACATGATGTCGTTCCTCAGGACGCGGCTGGCGGCCCTCAAGCAGGACTTCGCCACGCGTCACCCTACCTGTTGGCTCGTGTGGGAACCCGGCAAGTGGCACATTCCCGAGAAGG
>JAHFDQ010000232.1 GCA_023248915.1 Archangiaceae bacterium
GTCGGGCATTTCCATCCAGTCGGGCCCTGGCGCCACGGTGATGGGGCTTCCCAAGAGCGCGCCCGTACCGTCCACCCGCTGCGCCACCAGCCCGGCCGGCTCGACCCAGGCCACCAGGAACTCGTGGGACACCGTCGAGTAGGCCAGCGGGGCGAAGCTCTCCTGGGCCGCTCCCGGCGCCGGGCTGATCTTGAAGTCGGCTCCGCCGAGGACGGGTGCGCCACCAACGACAGTGACGAAGCGGCCCCAGACCTCGGCGCTGTTCGAATTCGTTCGGCAGTCCATCCACGTGACGAGGAAGGCTCCGAGGTCCGAGGCGAAGACGGTGCGCGGGCCCTGGCCCCAGGCCGAGGTCAGCGGAACCTGGAACGGGGCCCCGAGAGGGAACCCGTCGGCGGAGAGCAGGGCGCCGCCCACGGGCCCCTGGCCGTGCACGACGAGGTACGCGTCGTTCGCCGGGTCGAACGCGACGTCGGTGTGGCGCTTGCCTCCGGTGATGGTGCCCAAGGTGGTCGTGCTGCCGACGCGGGCCAGGCTGCTCTGGGGGCACGAGACGTCGATGGTGGTCGCCGCGGTCGCGCCAAACCACTCGATTCCCTCGCGCACCATCCGCCAGTCGGTGAGTCGGGCGCCCGCGGTCGCCGGCGCCACGAGCGTGAAGTCGAAGCGGACCGACGCCCCCGGCGGCACCGTCGCTCCGGTGGCGAGCCTGACCCTCGGGTCGCTCACGCGGAACGGGTCTGAGTCACCCACGGCGCCCAGGCGAAATCCGGTGGTCTCGCTCCAGTCGACCCGGCCGGTGTTCTTGAACGTCACCGACACCACCGCCGCGGCGCCGCAAGCCAGGCTCGAGGGGAAGCTCACCGCGACCAATTCGGAATCGTCCTCGGGCCCCGCGTCTGCCGGGCCAGTCCCGGAGTCCGGCGCCGGTCCTCCGTCCTGTGAAGCGCCAGCGTCCGGCTGTCCGGCGTCGAACCCCCCGTCTGACCCGGCATCACCCACTGCTCCTGAGTCGGTAGTGCCCGAGCCGGAGTCGTCGGAACCCGAGTCGGCCCCGCCGGAACCGGGCGAAGCGGCGCCGGGGCAAGCGGTGAGCGAGAGCATCAGCAGCGCCACCAGGGCTGGAACGGTCGGGTCACCTGTTTCGGACATGCGAACCGATGGCATCGGACTCTCCTGAGGCGCGGCCCGGGGTTGCGATAGCACAGCGCCGGGCTCGCTGCTGGAGGCGACCGCAAGGGGTTGGCCTTTCGGCCCGAGGCGTGCGAGACCATGGCCGCCGCATGCGCCACCTGGGCTCGAACCTCTACTGGGCGTTCTTCCTCTTCAGCCTCCCGGTGTTCTTCCTGGGAGTGCTGGTGCTGTTCGCGCTCACGTTCCCGTTCGACCGGAACGGCCGGTGGGTGCACCTGTACTCCTGCTTCTGGGGCCAATGCTACTTCTACGCCAACCCGTTCTGGCGGGCGCGCTTCGAGGGGCGCAACCTCTTGCCCTGGCGCGGGCCGGCGGTGCTGGTCGCCAACCACGCGTCGATCGCCGACATCCTGCTCCTGTACGGGCTGTACCGGCCCTACAAGTGGGTGTCGAAGAAGAGCGTCTTCAAGCTGCCGTTCATCGGCTGGAACATGAGGCTGAACCGGTACGTGGGGCTCGAACGGGGCAACCGCCAGAGCATCCTGAAGATGGTGACCGAGTGCGAGCACTGGCTCTCGCGCGGCGTGCCGGTGCTGCTCTTCCCGGAAGGCACCCGGTCGGAAGACGGCCAGGTGAAGGAGTTCAAGGACGGCGCCTTTCGCCTCGCCATCAACGCGCGGTGCCCGGTGATCCCCATCGTCGTGATGGGCACCGGCCAGCTGCTGCCCAAGCACGGCTACCTGCTCGGCAACGGCTACCACTGCCTGGCGAAGGTGCTCCCGCCCATCGACCCGGCGCCCTTCGGCGCTGACCACGAGGCGCTCAGAGACCATGTGCGCCGTCTCATCATTGACGAAAAGGCCAGGCTCGAGCTTGCGCAGGCGTCGCGCAGCGTTAACTAAGTGGAGTCATGGTCGACGCCACGCCGAACCCGGCCGCCCAATCCGCCGAATTCACGCTCTCGGGCGGTTGCCTGCTCTGCGGCGGAGACCTCCACGTCCGGGTCAGCGAGGCCGGCACCTACACCTGCTGCGCCTCGTGCCGGTGGATCTCGAAGCCCTCGGTCGCCTTCCGTGACGGCGCCCTCACGGTCGCCTACGCCTCGTCCGGCCAGGCCTGATTGGCACGCTCGATGAACTCCCCCGGGGCGTCACGTCCCGCGAGGTGAGGCATGAAGCGAATACTGGCAGCGGTCGATGGCTCGGAACCTTCACTGCACGCCGCCCGGCTCGCCGGAGACTTGGCGACGAAGTTGGGCGCGCAGCTGATGCTGGCCCACGTGTGCGTGCCGATGGTGTACCCGGCCGAGACGGCGTGGGTGCCGATCGCCGACGTCGAGCGGGCTGCGGAAAGCCACGCCGAAGAGGTGTTGAAGCGGGCCGCGGCCGAGCTCAGGAAGCAGGGCATCGAGGCCAGCACGTTGGTGCTCCACGGCGCCGCCGCCGAGACGCTGGCCGACGCGGCCAAGGCCGAAGACGTAGACCTGATCGCCGTCGGCAGCCGCGGCCGGGGCGCCGTCGCCCGCGTGCTGCTGGGCAGCGTCGCCGACCGCCTGGTGCACATCTGCCCGAAGCCCGTGCTCGTGGTGCGCTGAACGCGATCACGCAGAATCTGCGCCGCGCCGCCCCTTCAGCGCAGGCGGTGCCCGTAGAGCTCGCGCCTTCGGCGCGCGCCGGTCGGCCGCGGTGGGTCGCTGCCTTCGCCAAAGCGTCCCGGTCACCTTGCCCAGTTCGGCCAGCGCGAAGGGAACCAGGCCCGCCAGCAGCGCGACCCCGATCTGCCCGCCCGATACCGGCGCCGCGCCCAAAAGCAACTTCCCGGCGCCGTTGGACACCAGGGCAATTTGAAGCGCCACCGACGCGGCCACCACCGCCGACAGCCTGAGGTTGCTCCGAAGCCCGAGCCGCCAGATCGGCTCGGAGGGGCTGCGCGCGGCGAAGGCGCGGAAGAGCTCGGAAAAAACCAAGGTCGAGAACCCCATCGTCCGCGCCTGGGCTAGGCCGTAGGGTTCCAGCGACGCAGCGAAGACCGTGAGCGCGATGGCCGCCTCGAGCCCGCCGAAGCCGACGATGCGCCTCCACTGCCGGCCGTCGAGGATGGGGGCCGCGGCCGCCCGCGGAGGACGACCCAGGGCATCGCCAGCCACCGGGTCGAGCGAGAGCGACAGCGCGGTCAGCCCGTCGACGACCAGGTTTATCCAGAGAAGCTGCAGGGGCAGCACCGGCGCGGCGAGGCCCCCGACCGCGGCGGCGAGCATCAAGGCGAGCTGTCCGGAGTTGCCGGTGAGCAAGTAGGCCAACGTCTTCTGGATGTTGTCGTAGATGCCGCGGCCTTCGCGCACCGCCGCCACGATCGACGCGTAGTTGTCGTCCGAGAGCACCACGTCGGCGACCTCGCGGGTCAGCTCGGTGCCGGTGCGCCCCATCGCGATGCCGACGTGGGCTTCGCGCAGGGCAGGGGCGTCGTTGACGCCGTCGCCCGTCATCGCGACGACTTCGCCGCGGGCCTTGAGGTTCCTGACGATCTCGAGCTTCTGCTGGGCCGTCGCCCGGGCATGAACGACGTCTTCGGGCCGACGCCCCTGGTCGAGCAGCCCCAGCTCGGCGGCGATGGCGCGGGCCGTCGCCGGGTGGTCGCCGGTGATCATCACTGTCCAGATGCCGGCCCCCTTTGCCTCGGCGACCGCCGCGACCGCCTCGGGCCGCGGGGGGTCGGCCAGGCCCACCAGGCCGAGCAGCTCGAGCGCCTCGGGCCCGTCCGACCGGCCCGACGCCACCGCGAGCACGCGCAGGCCGCGCGAGGCCAGCCGCTCTCCTTCCGAGGCCGAACCGGGCGGCGCGTCGCGGCACCTCGCCAGCACCGCCTCGGCGGCCCCCTTCAGGTACCAGAGGCCGTCGGCGCGTCGAACCGCCATCCACTTCCGGTCGGCGTCGAAGGGCAGCACTTCGGTGCGGGGGGCGTGGGCCTCGATCTCTTCGCGGCGCACGCCTTGGGCCGCGGCGGCGCGCAGGAGCGCCACCTCGGTCGGGTCTCCTGCCTCGCCGGTGGGCGTCAGCTCGGCATCGCAGCAGGCCGCCGCCGCGTACAACAGCCGCCCGGGGTCGGGGCCCCACAGCTCGCGAACCCTCATCTGCCCGACGGTGAGCGTCCCGGTCTTGTCGGTGCAGATGACGGTGACGGCGCCCAGCGTCTCGACCGCGGGCAGGTGCCGCACCAGGGCGTGCCGGCCGGCCATGCGCTGGACGCCCACCGCCAACGCGATGGTGACGATGGCCGCCAGGCTCTCGGGGACGGCGGCGACCGCCAGCGACACCGCCTCGAGCAGCACCTCGAGCGCGGGAGCGCCGCGCGCGAGCGAGATGGCCGCGACGACCGCTACCACGCCGAGGCAGCCGATCATGAGCTTCCGCCCGGCGGAGTCGAGCCGGCGCTGCAAGGGGGTGAGTTCATCGAACGGCTGGGCCAGCAGCCCGGCGATGCGGCCCATCTCGGTGCGCGCCCCGGTGTGCTCGACCTCGGCCAGGCCGGTGCCCGCCACCACCGGGGTGCCGAGGAAGACATGGTCGGTTCGTTCGGCCAGCGGCGACCCCGCCGGCACCGCGCGCGCAGATTTCTCGACCGGGGCGCTCTCTCCGGTGAGCGCCGCTTCGTTGACCTTCAGGCCGTGGGCCTCGATCAGGCGCGCGTCGGCGGCGACGACGTCTCCCGCCTCGACGAGCAGCAGATCGCCCGGCACCACCTCGGCCGCGGGGACCACCGCCGATCGGCCGTCGCGAAGCACGCGCGCCTTGGGCGCGGTCAGCGCCCTCAACGCCAGCACCGCCCGGCGCGCCCGGTCTTCCTGGACGAAGCCGACCAGCCCGTTCAAGAGCACCACCGCCCCGATCGCCACCGCCTCCGTGACCTCGCCCAGCGCCGCCGCCAGCACCGTCGCCGCGAGCAGCAGGCGAATCATCGGGCTCTTGAACTGTCCGAAAAACGACCAGAGCCGCGAGGGCGCGGCCGCCCGCGGCAGCTCATTTGGGCCCGAGCGGGCCAGCCGCTCGGCCGCCTCGACGTGGGAGAGCCCAGCCATTGCTCCCGCTCTTCCGAGCAAGAAGGGTGCTAGCGCACCGAGGTAGGCGGCACGGGCCGTGAACGTGTAGGTTGAAAGCGGAGCTCTTCCGGAGGCGGCCATGAAGAAGATCCTCGTCGCGGTGGACGGTTCGGAACCGGCGCTGAAGGGCGTTCGGATGGCGGCGCTGCTCGCCAAGGCGACCGGGGCCCGGCTGGTGCTCGCCTACGTCTCTCCCCCCAACCTGTTGCCGCCTCACGTGTACGCCGAGGTGATTCGCGAGCTCGAGGCCCAAGAGCGGAAGTACGGGCAGCAGATTCTCAACACCGCGCGGGCCGAGGCGGCGTCGTCGGGGGTCGAGTGCGACGAGGTCGTCGCCGTCGGAGCGGCGGCCGAGGTCATCGCCGACCTCGCCGACGACGGGGCGGTGGACCTGGTCGTGGTCGGCAGCAAGGGAAAGGGGGCCGTCTCGCGGGTCATGCTGGGCAGCGTGGCCGACCGGCTGGTGCACGTGTGCAAGAAGCCGGTGCTGGTGGCGCGATGAGCGTGCCCGAGCGCCGGGTGGGGGCTCGCGGGCCCCGGCCTGCCCTGTACACCGTCGCCGACATCATGACGCGCGAGCTGGTGACCCTACAGGAAGCCGATGACCTGGGCCTGGCCGACCGGGTCTTCGGGCTTCGGCGAATCCGCCACCTGCCGGTGGTGAAGGACGGGCGGCTGGTGGGCCTGGTCACCCACCGCGACCTATTGCGTTGCTACGCGAACCGGGGCGAGCCCAGGGGCAAGGCGAGCCTGGCGAAGGAGATGATGACCACCCAGCTCACCACGGTGGCTCCGGACACTCCGCTGCGCCGCGCGCTGCGCCTGATGCTCGAGAACAAGTTCGGGTGCCTGCCGGTGGTGGCGCCGAACGGGAAGCTGGTCGGCATCATCACCGAGGCCGACCTGGTGAAGTTCGCCGCCGAGGTCATCGGCGAGCTCGACCGGTTTCAGCGGACGATGTCGGCCCTCACGGCCGAGTGACGTCGGCCACCGCCAAGGGCCCGGCGGGGTCTGCCGATGCCGCCACCTCGTGGCTCGGCACGGCCACACCGTTCGCCAGGTCGGCGTATTCCTTCAGGCGGTACTGAATTTTCCGCACGCTGATGCCGAGCACTTCGGCGGCGCGCGAGGTCGACCCGCTCACCATCTCGAGCGTACGCAGAATCGCCTCGCGCTCGATCTCGTGCAGCGTCGCGCCCGGGATGAGCGAACCCGCCGCCCGGTCGCGGGGGCGCGGCCCGCGCAGCGTCGGGGGCAGGTCGTCGGCGGTCAGGTCGTGCCCCACGGCCAGCACCACCGCGCGTTCGACCACGTTCTCCAGCTCGCGCACGTTGCCCGGCCAGTCGTGCGAGAGCAGGGCGTTCAGGGTGCCCGGAGCCAGGCCGCGAATGTCCTTGTCGTAGGACTTGGCGTACTTCTCGATGAAGTGCGCCGTGAGCGCGGGAATGTCCCCCCGGCGGCCCCGGAGCGGCGGCAGCGTCACCGCCACCACGTTGAGCCGGTAGAAGAGGTCTTCGCGGAAGCGCCCGGCCTTCACCTCGGCCGCGAGATCTTTGTTGGTGGCCGCGACCAGCCGGACGTCCACCTTGATGGTCTGCTCGCCGCCGACGCGCTCGAACTCGCGCTGCTGGAGCACCCTGAGGAGCTTGATCTGGATGGACGGGGCGATCTCGCCGATCTCGTCCAAGAAGAGCGTGCCGCCGTCGGCCAGCTCGAAGCGGCCCTCGCGCCGGCCTATCGCTCCGGTGAAAGAGCCCTTCTCGTGCCCGAACAGCTCGCTCTCGAGGAGGCTCTCGGACAGCGCGGCGCAGTTGACCTTGATGAAGGGCTTGTCCTTGCGGGGCGATTCTTCGTGGATGGCCTGGCCGATCAATTCCTTGCCCGTGCCCGACTCGCCCAGGATGAGCACGGTGGCCTTGGTGGGCGCCGCGCGCTTGACGACGTCGAACACCGCCTGAAGCTCGGCGCTGTCGCCGATGATGCTGTGAAAGCGGTAGCGCTCGTGCAGCCGCGCCCTGAGCGAGTCGGCGTCGCGCTGGAGGGTGCGCTTCTCGAGCGCCTTTTCGAGCACCACCAGCACCGAGCTCACGTCGATCGGCTTCACCAGGTAGCTCTCGGCGCCGGCGCGCATCGCCTCGACCGCCGCTTCGATGCTGGCGAACGCCGTCATCATCACGAAGACGGCGCCGTGCCCTTCTTCGCGGCACCGGCGCATGAAGGCCAGCCCGTCCAACTTCGGCATGCGCACGTCGGCCAAGACCGCGTCGGGCATGAACGAAGGCATCAGGGCCAACGCCTCTTCGCCGTCGGCCGCTTCGGCGACCTCGAAGCCTTCGTCGGTGAGAATCGCCTTGAGCGCGTCGCGGGCGCTCTTCTCGTCGTCGACCACCAGAATTCGTGCTGCGGCCATGGGGCGCCTTCCTCGGAACGAGCCCTACAAGCAAGCCGTCTGCCCGCCAGACTCGCGCCGAATGGGGACGGTGCCGCTGTGCAAGGTATGCGCGAGGCGGCCTAAGGTTAACGGCCGCGCGCAAGAACTGCATGACATCGAACGGTGCGCGCCCCGGGCCCCTGGCACGGGCGTTGAAGCGGGCGGCGGCCATGCAACCGCCTTCCACGGTCCTCGTGGCCTTTGACGGCTCGAAGCCGGCGACCGCGGCGTTGAAGCGGGCGGCCGAGCTGTCCCGGGCGGCCGGGGGCAAGGTGGTGGCGGTCTACGTGGTGTCGCCGTACACCTTCCCAGTCGACTTGTACGGCGTGGGCGTCGCCGATCTCACCCAGCAACACCGCGAGTGGGCCGAGCGGATGCTCGCCGAGGCGGTGGGCGACCTGCGCCGCGAAGGCCATGCCGCCGAGTCCCGGCTGCTCGACGGCGGGCCGGCCGAGGAGTTGGCCCGGGCCGCGCTGGCCGACGACGTCTGGATGGTCGCGGTCGGGGCGAGCGGTCGCGGAGCGGTCTCGCGCGTGCTCCTGGGCAGCGTCGCCGACCGGTTGGTTCACATCTGCAGCAAGCCGGTGCTGGTAGTCCGCTAGCCGGCGTCCCGAAAGGAAGGGTCGCGTGGAAAAAAAGACCGAGAAGAAGAGCCCGGCGCTGAAGAAGCAGCTCGAGGAAGGTCGCACCCAGTTGCTCGCGCTGCGAGACGAGATCAGGCTGCACGTGCACCTGGGCGGAATGGACCTGCGCGACCGCTGGGCCGAGCTCGAGCCGCGGGTGGCCGAGGCCGAACGCTACGCGGGAGAGGTGACCGAGGCGTCGCGGGCCGCGATGCAGGACCTCGTGAAGCGCTTCCGCGAGTTGAGCGACGCCCTGGCCCGGGTGCGGCGCCAGCAGCAGGTCGGGCGCCACGCCGAATAACCCGGACCCTCTGCCGCGCTCGAGGCAAACGGACCCGGTAATGGGAGGCCGTGCTCGAACGCCTGAGAGCCCAGTGGTTCCGCCGGCTGGGCGAAGCGGCGCTCTGGTACGGCCCGGACTACCGGGCGCCGCTCTCGGGTATCGAGGCAAGGGAATCGCATCTTCGGTTGAGGGGTCTCGGACGCACTGCGTGGGGACCTTCCCGCTGGCGCGTTCCGCTGCATCGGCCTTTACCATCGCCTTGAGACAGCTTGGTCGACTTGGACGTGTCGCAGCTTCGGGATGGCGGTGATCTCGTTCGACCTCT
>JAHFDQ010000233.1 GCA_023248915.1 Archangiaceae bacterium
CTGGCGATGCTGTCGGGCGGCTTCGAACGCATCAAGCGAGTCACCGACTGGGAACAGTACGGCGGCGCCCCGGTGCTCGGCTTCGACCGCATCTTCATCAAGGCGCACGGGAGATCGAAGGCGAGGGCCATCGGCAACGCCGGCAAGGTCGCGGCGAAGGCGGCGGTACGCAACCTGGCGGGGGCCATTCGAGAAGGCCTGCCGAAGTGAGCCTGCCCGACCGAATCGACCCCAAGCCCCCGCGGCGCATCTACCGCTGGGACCTGGACAAGACGTACCTGCAGACCGAGTTCGACACCTTCCGCCAACTGGTGCGCACCGCCTTCCAGCGGGCGACCGAGAAGGTGGCGCTGCCGGGGGCGTCGGCGCTGATTCGCGAACTGCGCGCCGCGGGGGACACCCGGCTGTGCATCGTCTCGGGCAGCCCGACGCAGATGCGCACGGTGCTGGCCGAGAAGCTGAAGCTGGACGGCGTCGAGTTCGACGAGCTGGTGCTGAAGGACGCGGTGGGAAACCTGTTGCGGGGCCGCTTCAAGGCCCTCCGGGGCCAGGTCGGGTACAAGCTGCCGGTGCTGCTCGAGAGCCGCGCGCTGGCTCCGATCGACGCCGAGGAAGTGCTCTTCGGCGACGACGCCGAGTCCGACGCGTACATCTATTCGCTCTACGCCGACATGCTGGCCCGGCGGGTGTCGGAAGAGGCCGTGCGCAAGGTGCTGGAATCGGCCGAGGTGTACCCGGACGACCTGGCGCGGGTGATGGCCGCCTGGGCGAAGATTCCGCCGAGCGACCCGGTGCGCCGCATCTTCATCATGCTCGACCGGCTGACGCCTCCGGCCTTCTTCGCGCCCTACGGGCCGCGGTTGGTGCCGGTGTTCAACTACTTCCAGGCCGCGCTCGTGTTGAGCGCCGACGGGCACCTGGCGCCGGCGCAGGTGGTGAGGGTGGCGCTCGAGATGGTGCAGACCGGGGCGCACAACCTGCTGACCCTGTCGAACTCGTTTCAGGACCTGGCCCGGCGCGGGCTGCCGCTGGCCGGGGTGGCCGACGCGCTCATCCAGGCGGTGCAGGGGCCCCAGGCGCTGCTCTCCGCGTTCCGGCCACTGCCGGACATCATCGCAGCGTTCACCAAGAGGCTGGCGGCGCTCGGCGCCGACCCGGTGCCGGCTCCAGTGGGGGAGATCGACTACCAGGCGCTCTTGTTTCATGCGCTGCCGAAGCAAAAGCCGGCTCGGAAGCGGTGAGGCGGTGCAGGAGAACTCTCCGGTCACCCCGAGCCCTTGTCGAGGGGCCCTCGACTGAAATGGATGGACCGGAGAGACGGGCGCTCGGGCTGAACGGAGCGAGCCGCGGCCGGGCTGAGCGACGGGACGTGCGCGGGGCGAACGGAGGGATGGGCGCACGGGCGAACGGAGGGACTGGCGCACGGGCCGAACGGACTTCAGGCCGCGTGCCTAGGCGCCAGCGTGTGTCCTCTCGGCAGGAAGCCCTCTTCCTGAAACCATCGGTAGCCTTCGCGCACTCCGGCCCGGACCGGCCCCGGCTGGTAGCCCAGCTCGCGCGCCGCCTTCTGCGACGAGTAGTAGGCGGGGCGGTAGAGCGCCGCCAGTGTGGCGCTGTTGATGCTCCGCAGGAAACCAGGAGCCACGCCGCCGACGCGGTCTCCGAGCTTCGCCAGCCGGCTCGCAAGCCCCTCGGGCAGCGGCAAGCTCGGAGGCGCCACGCCGGCCTCCTCGGCGCAGAGTGTCAGGAACTGAAGGTGGGTGAGATTTTCGCCGCCCAGGATGTACCGCTCGCCGGCCCGGCCCTTCGCCATCACCAGCGCCAGCCCCTTCGCCACGTCCGCAGCGGCCACGTAGTTGGTGCCGCCCGTCGGGTACAGCTTCACCAGGTTCCGCGCGACGAATAGTAGAATCCGCCCCGACGACGGTCGCGCGTCGTAGGCGCCCACCGTGTAGGAGGGGTTGGCCACCACCACCTCGAAGTCGGCCCCCGACCCAGCCAGAGCCAGCTCTTCGGCCTCGCGCTTTGTTTCCTGGTACGCGTTGGCGGCGTCGGGCCGGTACGGAGTCGCTTCGGTGGACGGTTCGGACATCGTCCCGGGGCCGATGGCGGCGGTGCCCGAAACGTAGAGTACCCGACGGACGCCCGCGGCCCGCGCCGCCTGCATCACGTTGCGGGTGCCGTCCACGTGCACGCGGCGGGTGCCCGAGGCCGACGCCGGGTCTTGCCGGATGCTGGCGGCGAGGTGGTAGACCTCGGACACTCCGCCCATCGCCTTGCGCAGCGAGTTCAGGTCTAGGATGTCCCCGAGCGACTCTTCGAACCCAAAGCCCGCCAGCGCCCGCCGGTTCGATTGCAGCCGGACCAGCAGCCGGGGCCTCGAGCCCTCGTGGGCAAGCCTGCGGGCGAGGTTGGCCCCGATGAGGCCGGTGGCCCCGGTGAGAAGAACAGTCATTCTGCGCTCCGTCCTCCCGGCTTGGCGCCTAGGGTACCGCGGGAACGGGCGATCCGACACCGGACGGAAATGGGGTATAGACGGCCCCCGGGGCTGCTCAGCCGCAGGGCCCAATCACCATGACTCGCGACTCGACCGCTCCCAGCCCCGCAGGCGAACCACCCGAACCGGGGGTCGCCCTTGGCGCCGAGCCCGAATCCGAGCCTGAGTCGGTGCCCGGTGCGCCCGCCGAAGTGCCCCTGCCCGCCGACGCCGCGAGAAGGGCCGAAGTGGCGGCGGCCGCGCCACCGTGCCCGTCCGGAATCGAGCTGACCAAGCTCGACCCCGACGCCCTGAAGGTGGTGCATCGACTGTTGCAGCACGGCCACCAGGCCTACCTGGTGGGCGGCTGCGTGCGCGACCTCCTGCTCGACAAGACTCCGAAGGACTTCGACGTCGCCACCAGCGCCCACCCGGGCGAGGTGCGCGCCATCTTCCGCAACTGCCGACTCATCGGACGCCGCTTCCGGTTGGCCCACGTGTACTTCAAGGGCGGAAAAATCATCGAGGTCTCGACCTTCCGGGCGAACCCGACCGAGGTCGAGGAAGCCCAGGCCGAGCTCGAGCAAGGCGTACAGGCCGAGCAGGGCGAAGAGGCCGAAGCCGCCGAAGTGGCCGAGCCGGGGGAACCGGCGGGCGACGGCGCCGCCGAAGCAGCGGCCGCGGTCGAGGAAGACCTGCTGATCACCCAGGACAACGTGTTCGGCACCGCCGAGCAGGACGCTCGCCGGCGCGACTTCACGATGAATGGGCTGTTCTACGACGCGGCGACCGCGTCGGTAATCGACTACGTGCGCGGCCGCCGCGACCTCGACGAGCGTCAGATACGCACCATCGGCGACCCCGAGGTGCGCATGCGAGAAGACCCGGTGCGGATTCTCCGGGCAGTGCGCTTCGCCTGCAAGCTCGGGCTCGACATCGAGTCGCGCACCTACGCGGCCATGGAAGGGGCGGTCGAAGACCTGCCGCGCTGCGCTCCGCCCCGGCTGCTGGAAGAGACCTTCCGGCTCATTCGCGGGGGCGTGGCCTCGCCCGCGCTGCGGCTCTTGCGCGCCCTCGACGCGCTGCAAGTGCTGGTGCCGCCCATCGACGCCTTCCTGCGCCAGGGTGGTGCCGAGGGCGAGGCGGCCTTCTTCGCTCACGCCGACGCCCTCGATCGGCGGGTGGCCCGGGGCGCTCCGCTCGACGACGCGGTGCTGCTGGCGGCGCTCCTCGTGCCCATCGCCCGGGCGGCGCCACCGACCGAACCGGCCGAGGAAGGCGGACGGCCCGTCGTGGCGCGAGCCATCGAGGGGCTGTTGAGTGAGCTGGTGCGGACAGCGCGGCTGCCCCGGCGCATCGGCGAACGCTGCCGCCTCATCCTCGTCTCCCAACGCGTGCTCTCCGGAGAACGGCGCCGGCGCGGCCCGGTCGGCGCCTTCCGGGCGAACCCGGTCTTCGCCGACGCGCTCACCGTGTTCGCCATTACCGCCGACGCTACCGGCCAGTACGCGGAACAGCTCGAGCTCTGGAATTCGGGCGGAGCGCCCGAGCCGTTGCCGACCGCCGAGCGCCCACCCGGGCGGAAGCGCCGCCGCCGGCGGGGCAGGGGTGGGGCGCCGCCGGCCCCCTAGCGGTCGAATGGGGCGATCGCGGTTCGGGAGTGAGCGGGCCCGTTACAAATGTGCCTGAGAACGAGTTGCCGGCCCAGCCGCTCGGCGCAAGCCCACGGTGCCGAGCGTTCTCAGGAACATTTGTAACACCGCCGAGACTCCTCCCGACATCGCGGGTTGGGGCGGGTTGGCCGTACTGCATCGACGCGTCGAGGCTCTCGGCGAAGGACGAGGCGCCGTCGGATAGGAAGCCCATTTGGAGCCGTGCCGCTCGGCTCGCGCGAACACCGTGAGACGCCGAGAAGTGGGCACCCGTGCCGACTAGCGGCACACGCTTAGCACTGGGAGCCGGCAAACCGATTCGATGCATCGGAGGCCGTACTCGCACTGCCCTGATGCCGAGCACGGCTTCCCCCCGCCGATGGCGCGCTGGCACACGGCCGAGAAGCACCAGGTTCCGCCCGAACAGCCCCGCACCGTGCCGTCCGGCTGCGGCCCGCAGTCTTCGTTTTCGCCGACCATCAACTCTTCCTCACAAACTCCCCCGTCACGCCCTTCCGCGCAATGGCAGTAGAGCCCTGGGCCGCAGCTATCGGGAAGCTCACAGGCGACCCCAGTGCCGAGTCCAGGCCTCTCCTCGATGACGCAGTTGAGGGCGAAGCAGAATTCGCGGACCAGCGGTCCGGTTGCGCAGGTTCCGCAGTTGAAGTTCTCAATCGGTCGGCAGAAGCCGCTGCGGCACTGTTCAGGACGAACGCAGTTCGCACCCTCGATTAGGGTGCCGGCAAATACGCACTCGGGGATTTCCAGGGTGCCGCAGTCGGCAGCGGCCCAGGCGTCGAGGCAGGCCTGCCGCTGTGCCGCAGTCACCGACGCACCGGGCAGCGCCTGCGCGGCCTCGCAATTCGGATCGACGCGGCGCACGCAGTCGTCGACTCCGGTGAACCAATGCCCGAAGGAGGGAGCGTCGCAGCGCGCCTTCCACTCGCACGACTCCCGCGCGACCTCTTCGCAAGACCTTCCTGGCGTTTGGGCTTGCAGACACGACAGTCCCGCGGCGCTCGCTACCAGAGCAACGGCGAATGCATCGAGGTGAGGGCCAGGCACAGATTGCTTTCCTTTGGACTTCGGGGGATCGCAGATATTAGGGGAAAACCAGCCGAGATTCCGTGACGGGCGTCGGCATCGGATAATCTGACCCTGCGGATATGAACTGCCTCTCAAGTCTCGCCGGACTCGCCGCCATCCTGGTTGCTGCGGTCGCCTGGTGCTGGCAACCGGTTGGTCCGCACGTCGCTATCACGGGTTCGAAGGCGACCCGGGTGGGCGGGGGCCTCGACGCCGGGTCGCGGTCAATCACGTACCAGGTGACCAACACTGCCCCCGCTCCCGCCTCGATAGCGCGCATCTTCGTGTGTAACGGCGCCAGCTTCGGTGCGGGCGCTTGGACCATCGAGACAGAGCGTACCGGCAACGCGGGTTGGGTGGCGGTGGGCTCTGCCACGGCGACCCTGGCGGCAAATACCTGGAACGCAGTCGAGATGGGCTCGCCAGTCGATTTTGGCAATGGCGTGGTTCGCTTCCGCTTCGTCCCGCTGGCGGTCGACTCCGACATCGAATTCGTGAACGCGCTCGGCGAGGTCACCGACGACCTCTGGATAGCCGAGCACCATATCCAGGCTTCGTCAGTGTCGATTCCGGATGGCGGCTTGTCCGCCGTGGCGGCGCTCGTGGTCGTGCTCGACGGCCAGACCGACCCGTTCGCCCCGGCCGATTGCGCTGCAAACGAAAGGTCAGCCGTCGCCGGAAACGCCTATTCGGAAGCGGCGGACGTAGTCATTCACGACGGCCAGAGCGCCACGGAGCGTTTCGACTTCCAGCCATGGACGACCGGTTCCGAGTGCATCAGCGCTCTCTCGGTCGACCTGGCCGAGGTGAAGGCTTCCTCAATCGATTTCGAGCTGGGGGGAGCCGGGCTCGACAGCGTGGTTGGTACACTCGCGGTGTCGGGCGGACTCGGCACCGTGACGTTGCCCAGTCCGTTCCCGGCTGGGGATGCGGGCAGGGCTCTGTTCTTGACGCTCGTGCCCCATGGCGGCGATGCGACCTGGAGGGCCGCCCGCGCGCAGCCGACGGACCTGGGACGCTGCCACCCAGTGAGCCGCGCCACGTGGGGAGGCTCAGCATCGTTCGCAGAAGGCCAAGGGTCGGGTGCCGACTTCGGCTTCGCAGTTTCGACCGTGGAGATGGTGACGGCCTACATCGACCGTGACGGTGATGGGTACGGAGACGACTCGACCACGCTGCGGACTTGCGGGGGGTTGCCTGTGGGCTACGTCACGGTCCAGTCCCGCGACTGCGATGACGCCGATCCACTGCGCCACCCCGGCGCTCGAGAGACTTGCAACGGAATCGACGACGACTGCGATGGTCTCGTGGACGCCGACGACCCTGACCTCTTGAGGCCCAACTGCGAACGTTCGCTCGGGGTTTGCGCGGGCAGCCTGCGCCTGCCCCAGTCCTGCCGCGACGGCAGATGGCAAGCCTGCGGACCGGCCGAATACGGCGCGACCCATGAGCCAGCGGAGTCGATCTGCGATGGGCTCGACAACGACTGCGACGGGAAGGTGGATGTGGCGGCCTGCCCTCTCCAGGAAGGTGTGTGCTCAGGCGCCTGGCGTTCCATTTGCAAGGCGGCCGAGTCGGGCGAGTGCGAAGCGGCGTATGGCGCCTTCTACGAGTCGGTCGAGAAGAGCTGCGATGGCCTGGACAACGATTGCGACGGGCAGGTTGACGAAGCGTGCCCCGAGCCGCGCAGCTGCGGGTGCACCTCGACCAACGCTCACTCCCTTTTCGAGGTCGCCGTGCTCGCGGCTCTTCTTGGCCGATGCGCCCGGCCGGGACGGCTCCCGCGAGGCTCCCGCGGGTCAGGACACCCTGCGGAGGAAGGTACGCGCCGATTCGCTCGTCGCGGCCGGGGAAGGCAGCCGCCGGCCCCTTAGCGGTTGAACGGGGCGAACGCGGTTCGGGAGTGAGCCGGCCCGTTACAAATGTGCCTGAGAACGACTTGCCGGCCCAGCCGCTCGGCGCAAGCCCACGGTGCCGGGCGTTCTCAGGCACATTTGTAACACCGCCGAGCTGGCGTCACACCCCAGGGATCAGCTCCCCACGTCGCAGGTTGGGGGGCGGTCGCGGCCCCTCAGCGGTCGAACGGCGACCCGTTTCCAGGGCTGCGCGAGCCTCCGGCCTGGCGGCGCGCCTCGTCGTCCTCGTCGTCCGGGGCGGACTCCTCGGCCAGGTCGGCCGTCACCACCGCTCCGCGACCGAACCGGTCGGCGATCTTGTCGAGGGCGGCGTTCAGCCGCTGGGTCCGGCCCCGGCCCTCGTCGAAGAGCGGCAACTGTTCGGCGCCGCCGAGGTCCTGGGCGGACACTCCGGTCAGCCGCACCTTCTGGTCGAGCGGGGCCCGGTTGAGCAGCGCGACCGCGGCCCGGTACAGCACCTGGCCGTCGTCGGTCGGCGTCTCGAGCGTGGTGCGCCGGGTGATGGCCGAGAAGTCGGCGTACTTGAGCTTCAATTGCACGACGCGCGTCTTCACCCCGGCGCGCCTCAGGCGCCGGGCCACTCGCAGCGCCTGGGAATGCAGGTGCACCTCGAGGGCGGCCTTGCCTTCCAGGTCCTCTTCGAAGGTGTCCTCCGAACCCACGCTCTTCGCGTCGCGGTCGGGGACGACTTCCCGGTCGTCGAGGCCGTTCGCGAGCTGCCACAAGTGGCGGCCGCCGTCGCCCAGCCGGTGCACCAGCCAGTCCACTTCCCGGGCGGCGACGTCGCCGATGGTGCCGAGGCCGTGCGCCTTCAGCGTCTCTTCGGTCTTGGGGCCCACGCCCCAGAGGCGGCCCACCGGCAGCGGCGCGAGGAATTCGCGCGTCTGGCCGACGGGCACCTCGCGCTGGCCGTTGGGCTTGGCGAGGTCGGACGCGATCTTCGCTGCAAATTTGACCTCGGCGATGCCGGCCGACGCCGGCAGCCTCACCTCGCGGGCGATGCGCTCGCGCAGCGCCCGGGCGATGGCCGCCGGCGTTCCGAAGAGCGTCACCGAGCCGGTGACGTCGAGGAACGCCTCGTCGAGCGAGAGCGGTTCGACCAGCGGCGTCACCGACGAGAAGATCTCGAACACCTGCTCGCTCGCCTCGGCGTAGGCGGAAAACCGCGGCCGCACCACGATCGCGTGCGGCGCCTGCTTCACCGCCCGGGACATTGGCATCGCGCTGTGTACTCCGAACGGCCGGACCTCGTACGACGCGGCCAGCACCACGCCCCGCGTCGGATGGCCGCCCACGATGACCGGCTTGCCGCGCAGGGCCGGGTCGTCGCGCTGTTCGACCGACGCGTAGAAGGCGTCCATGTCCACGTGGAGAATCGCCCGCTGCACGCGCGCACTCTACGGGACGGCCGGTTTGGGCGTCGACCGGTTGTGGGCGGGCCGGGGCGGGCCTACAACCCGCGGCCATGAAGACCGCGACCGAGTACCTCTGGTTCGAGACGAAGCAGCAGCGCGAGCTGGTGCGCATCACCGACGAGGTGGCCCAGGGGGTCGAGCGGTCGGGCATTCGCGAAGGCATGGTGCTGGTGTCTGCCATGCACATCACCGCGGGCGTCTTCGTGAACGACGACGAAGCGGGGCTCTTTGAGGACATCTGGGACTGGTTGGCGCACCTGGCTCCCGAGCGCGACTACCGCCACCACCGCACCGGAGAGACGAACGGCGACGCCCACCTGAAGTCCCTGCTGGTGCACCACCAGG
>JAHFDQ010000653.1 GCA_023248915.1 Archangiaceae bacterium
TCGCCCCCTTGCCCCAGGTGCTCGCACCGCCAGGCCACCGCCCGAGTGACGCAGGCGCTGGCCGCGGCCGAGATGTTGAAGCTCTGGGTGAAGCCCCGCATCGGAATCCAGAAGGTGCCATCGCTGCCCCGCCGCACCTCGTCCGAGACGCCGAAGCGCTCGTTGCCGAAGACCAGCGCCACCTTGCCGTCGAAGCGCAAGTCGAACAGCGAACGCCCCCCCTCGCCGAGCGAAGAGGCCCAAAGTGCAAAGCCGCGCGCCTTCAGCGCCGAACGGCAGGCCTCGAAGTCCCGGTAGCGGAAGACGTCGAGCCACTTGTCGCAGCCCTGGGTCACCTTGGCGTTCGGGTGGAAGGGCACGTCGGGGTTCTCGATGACGTGCAGCTCTTGCAGCCCCATGCCCTCGCAGGTGCGCAGGACCGCGGCCATGTTGAAGGTGTCTTCCAGCCGGTCGAGCACGACCGTCAGCGTGCGGGTGCGCAGCGCGACGACTCGGGCAATGCGTTCTTTCCGGGTGTCGAGCAGCAGCGATTCCGCGTTGGGAGCCGCCCGCGTGGCCGCTTCTTCGTACCTGGGGCCCCCGCCGCCCATCAGCGCGCGGCCTCGGCGCGCCGGGGCCGCCGCTTCACCTTCTCGCCGGGCGCCTGCGGCCCGCCGAACAGTTGGCGCGCCACCTCGTCGAGCAGCTTCGGCAGTCCCTCGCCGGTGGCCGACGAGATGGGGAAGACGGTGCGCTTCTTCCGCTTCATCGCCTGGGTGAGCTTCTTCAACCGCTCGCGCGCGTCGGTGAGGTCGATTTTATTCGCGGCGATGATTTGCGGCTTCTCGGCCAGGGTGGCGCTGAACTTCGCCAGCTCGCGATTCAACACGTCGAAGTCGCGCAGCGGCTCTCGCCCCACGCCGGTGTCGGACAGGTCGAGGACGTGCACCAGCACCCGGCACCGCTCGACGTGGCGAAGGAATTGGTGGCCGAGGCCCGCCCCTTCGCTCGCCCCCTCGATGAGCCCGGGAATGTCGGCCATCACGAAGGACAGGCCGTCCTTGTAGGCGACGACTCCCAGGTGCGGCACCAGAGTGGTGAACGGGTAGTCGGCGACCTTCGGCCGGGCGCGCGACACCCGAGAGATGAGGGTGCTCTTGCCGGCGTTGGGAAAGCCGAGCAACCCCACGTCGGCCAACAGCTTCAGCTCGAGCACCAGGTGGCGCTCTTCGCCCTTGCCGCCGTCTTGGGCGAAGCGGGGCGTCTGCCGCGTCGAGGTGGCGAAGTTCATGTTCCCCAGCCCGCCCCGCCCGCCGCGCGCGGCGATGAACTCCTCGCCTTCGGCCGACAGGTCGGCCAGCACGTCGCCGGTCGCCTCGTCCTTCACCAGCGTGCCCACCGGCACCTTCAGGACCAGGTTCTCGGAATCGGCGCCGTTGCAGTCCGACCCCATGCCTCCCTGGCCGCTCCTGGCGAAGTGGCGCGGCTGGTACCGGTAGTCGAGCAAAGTGGTGAGCCGCGACTCGGCCACCAGGCGAACGTCGCCGCCCCGGCCGCCGTCGCCGCCCGAGGGGCCGCCCTTCTCGACGTACTTCTCGCGCCGGAACGCGACCGCTCCGGGGCCACCGTCGCCGGACTTGACGTGAATGTGGACTTCGTCGACGAACTTCATCGGTGCCTCGAACGCGGCGCGGGCCGACCCGGGCGCCCTCGGCGCGCGGAGCCGGCCCGCGAAGGCGGCAACGCCGGCGGCCTCGTCGCCGCTAGGCGGTCACCGTCGGGTAGACCGAGACCTTTTTCTTCTCGCGGCCGTACCGCTCGTACTTCACCTCGCCCGAGACGGTCGCGTAGAGGGTGAAGTCGCGCCCCAGGCGCACGTTGGTGCCGGGGTGAATGAGCGTGCCGACCTGGCGCATGAGAATGCTGCCGGCCGACACCGTCTGTCCGCCGTAGACTTTTACGCCGCGACTTTGTCCCGGGGAGTCCCGGCCGTTGCGCGACGAACCCTGTCCTTTTTTGTGAGCCATGGCTTCTTCTCTCTCTCGTTCTTCAGCCGGAGATGGAGGTGACCTTCACCTCGGTGAACGGCTGACGGTGGCCGCGGGCGCGCGTCCACCCTTCCTTCTCTTTGCGGAAATGGAGGACGCGGCGGTGCTTGTCCTGGGCCAGAATCTTCCCCGTCACCTTGGCGCCGGCCACGGCCGGGCGGCCGACCTTGGGGCTGTCGGTGCCACCGACGAGCAGCACTTCGTTGAAGGCCACGCTTGCGCCGACTTCGCCGGCGACCTTCTCGATGCGGAGGACGTCTCCCTCCACGACACGGTACTGCTTGCCGCCGGTGCGGATGACTGCGTACATCGGGCACACCTCGTTCAAGGCTTCGAAAGGGCGGGGGATTTACGTGAGATCACCCGGCCAGTCAAGGCGCGGGTCAGAAGGGGAAGTCCGTGTAGTTCAACGCCACCCACGACCCGTCCTTCTTCTGCGCGACGAGGAGGTTCTGCTCGAGGTCGCCGTCCTCGGCGATCGAGTGGCTCACAGTGACGAACTTCTTGAATTCGCTGGGATTGAAGTAGCCGGTTACGGCGGTGGCGACGTCGCCGAAGGCCTTGGTGATCTTCGCGGCGTCGGCGGCGTCTTCGGCGCCCTCAGCTTGGTCCTTGGCGGCCTTGCGCAAGAGCGAAGCGTACGACTTCACCGCGGCCGGGCCGTTGGACACGTCGCCCCAGTCGGCCAGCGGCCCCATGTCTTCGGGGGTGATGTCGGTTTCCTTCGCGATCACGTCCTCCAGAGACGTACCCGCGGGGTAGTTGGTGACCCCGAAAGCCATGCCGTACTCGGTGAGTCTGGGGAAGTCGGTGCGCTTCACCGCGGCGTCCAGGCTGGCGCGAGCCGCGCTGGGAGCGCTGCCCTCGAAGAGCGACGCGGCGCGGGTGCGCAATTCGGCGACGCGGAGCTTCTGCACGTCGGCGGCGTCGACCATGCCGTCGCGCCCGGCGATCGACGCGACCGCCCGGGTGAGGTCGGGCTTCAGCTGCGCGACCGCCTTGTTGACGGTG
>JAHFDQ010000654.1 GCA_023248915.1 Archangiaceae bacterium
TCAGCTCGGCTCGGCGCTGCGCGCATGGAGCGAACAGGGCCATGGGCGCTGGGAGCTCTTCTACCTGCGAGACCAGGACCGCCGGGAAGTCGACTTCCTCATCGCGCACGACCTGAAGCCGGTCGCGCTGGTCGAGGCCAAGCTGACTCCGCAGCAGTGGCCGAGCGGCCTCCACGCCTACGTCGACAAGCTCGGCATTCCCGGGTTCCTCATCACGCCGCGAGGCCCCACTCGACGCGAAGGCACGAAGGGGTTCAGCGTGTCCTCCGGACGGTTCTTGAGGAACCTGACCGTCACCTGAGTGGGATGGCGCGAAGGGGCCCGAATTTCCTGGGAGTTCGTCGTGGGGTAGGGGCCGTGAGCAACGAGTTGAGTGGCTCGTTATAGTCGCCGGCCATGCCCGCCACCGGTCGACGCGGTTTGGAAGTCGCCATCTCGGTGGCGGTCCACGCGTTGCTGCTCCTGGGGTTGCCCACGTTCGCGTGGTGGAAGGCGGAAGACGTGGCCGACGGCATGAGGGTTCGCCAGGGCCCGGGAGACGGCGAGCGCAGCCGCAAGCTGGTCGACGGAATTCCGGGCATGCCGCGGCCACAACCGAAATCCCAGGCCGAAGAGGGCAGGGCGCTGAGGCTGCGGTTCGTCGACCCCAACGAGAAGAGCAGGGAGAAAGCGCCGGACGACCTGCAGCGAGCCGCGACGTCTACGCGCGCGGCGGTTTCGAGCGCGAGTGGCAGCCCCCGGGTGCGCGAGCAGCCTGAGGTCGCCGACGTGAAGGCCGCGAGCACTGCGGCGCAGGGTAGGGCCGACGTCCGAATGCCGGAGCGTGCCTCGATGCCCGAGGTGAAATTCACGACTGCCGCGGCCGAGGGGGCTCGCGAGGCCCGGCTTCAAGAGGCTGCAGCTCGGACCGAGGCGAGCAAAGCGGTCGCCATGGCGGAGGGCCCGCGCGAGCTTCCCGTTCGGGGCGTCTCAGCGAAGGGCGCGGGCGCAGCGGTGGAAGGCGAGCGCGAGGCGCGCGTTCGGGACGTCGCCGCTCAGCCGGCGGTTGCTCCGGTTCAGGCGGCGAGCGCCGGTGCGGAGTTCGCGCGCGGAGCGCACGGGGGTGATGTCGCCACTCAGCCGCTGGTTGCCTCGGTTGAGCCGACGAGTGCCGGGGCGCAAGGCGCGCGCGGAGCCTACGGTGGGGATGTCGCCGCGCAGCCGCCGGTTGCCCCGGTCCAGACGGCGAGCGCCGGTGCGAAGGGCGCGCGCCAGGCCCGCGTCGGGGAAGTCGCCGCACGGTCGACGGAAGCCGCGCGTGAAGCTCGCAGTCGGGGCGCCCTGATGGCACCCGCGTTTCGGGAGGCGATCTCCGAGGCCGAGGCTGGTCGCGCGACTCCTGTTCGGGAGAGAGCCGCGCGCCCGATTCCTGCGTCCATCGAGAGGACGGCCGTTTCAGCAGCGGCGGCCCAGCGGTCCCCGCGGGCGCAGGCGCTGCCGAATCCGTCCGCGGAGTCCGACGCGAGGGTCGCCAAGCCCGTGCCTCTCGAGGCGCCTCGGGCCGAGGCGCGAGCAGCAGAGGTTGCCCCCTGGGCGCGGCCTTCCGACTCGGTTTGGCAGAGGCTCACGGCATTCGAGGCCTTCGCGCGGACCACCCCGTCGCGCTCGGCAGCGTCTTACGAGCTGGTGCGATTCGGTGAAGCCTCCGAGCTCCCAGTCGGCGACGGTCTGGAGTCCTTGGAGGACCGGGTCGAGGCCGGTGGCGCAGACAGCGATCCGCTCCGCCTGGTGCAAGAGCGAATCGCCTGGGTCGCACACCTGGTCTCGCCGTCCGCGACCCGGCGCGCGCGCACCGAGGGCTCGGCGCGGGTCGACTTGAGGGTCGGCGCCAACGGCTATGTCCGCGCCGTTCGGGTCGTGAAGTCGACCGGTTCGCCGGCGCTCGACGCTGAAATCGAGTCCACCGTGCACTTCGCCGAACCTTTTCCCCAATGGAACGGCTGGCTGACGGTGACCGTCGAGTACCTGCGCGCCCAGTAGGCCGCGCCCCGTCGCGTCGCAGCCCCGCTACCGCTCGACGGTCGCGATGGACACGCTCGACGGCCCCGCGGCCCGAATCGAGTCCAGGACGGTCACCGCGTCGCCCAACTGCGAGCGCCGGTCGGCGCGCAGCACCACCGCGCGCGGAGCGCCGCGCATCGCCTCGGTCAACGCGCCGGTGAGCGCCGGTCTTTCCACGGCCACGCCGTCGAGCCTCAGAATTCCGTCCCGGGTGACCTCGACGATCAACGCGCCGGCGGCGCCTTCCCCGGCGGTGCGCGCGGTGAGCGGCAGCTCGACATCCTCGGCGTGCTCGCGGGCGGCGGCCTTCAGCCGGTCCTGCTCGTCGCGAAGCGCCTTCAGCTTCTGCTCTTCCTTCTTCACCGCTTCCTTCCGGTGCTCTTCCGACTCGATCTGCTTCTTCTTCGTGAACGTCGCCAGCAGCGAGAACGCGATGAGGAAGAAGATGAACAGGTTCATCACCACGTCGGTCGCGGCCACCCCGAGACCTTCCGAGATGGGCCGGCTGCGGGGGACGACCGCCTTCACCGAAGCTCTCCCACGTTTCGCACCACGGCGAGCGCGGCCGCGGGGCGGGCCCTGTGGCGGCCGACGAGCTCGGACCCCGAGGCGTTCAGCGACCGCGCGACCCGCGCCGCGCGGGCCGAGAACACGTTGTAGGCGATGGTGTATGGGACGGCGGTGATGAGCCCCGCCCCGGTGGTGATCATCGCCGCGGCGATGCCGGTCGAGAGTTGGTCGACGCTCACGTTGGCGCCGGCCGTGGCCCAGACCGTGAACGAGTCGATGAGGCCGAGAATCGTCCCGAGGAAGCCCAGCATCGGCAAGAGCGCGAGCGTCGTCGCGAGCACCGGAAGCCCCGCCTCGACCTTCGCCAGCGCCTCGGCCGCCGCGAGCTCGAGCCGGCGCTCCAGCTCGGCCTCGGGCTGATTCCAGGCCGCGAGCCCGGCGCTCAGCACCGCCGCGTCGGGCAGCCGCGAGCGCGCGCACGAGGC
>JAHFDQ010000655.1 GCA_023248915.1 Archangiaceae bacterium
CTGTTCGTCGACGCCGAGGCGCCGGCCGACCAGATGAAGCTGCCCGAGCTGCTTGCGCCCCTCGAGGCAGAGCTGCTGGCGCTCGGCTTCGCCCGGCTCGGCAGCCGCGTCGAGAAACCGAAGCTCACCCGCGAAACCCTCAGCTACGACTACGGCCACTCGGCCGAGAAGGTGTTCGCCACCTGTTACCTGAGCCGCCGTGGCGCGCCCCGCGTCTACTTCCTGACGGTGACCGAGTCGGGCGAGTTCGCGCTCACCGCCAACCATCGAAGGCTCGCCCGCGAGCAGCCCGGCCGGTATTTCTCGGGGTGGCTGGAGGACCGGTCGCTCGCCCGCATCTTCAAGGCCCACCAGCGCAGGGCCGCGTCGCTCGGCGCTGCGGCGGGTCGGTTCGACGCGCCGGGGCGGCTCGAGCTGGCCCGCCGCTGGTTCAGGGGCCCGGGCCGTGTCGAATTGCGGCTTCAAAACCTCTACGGGTTGTTGTGGACGCTGGGCTCCCTTGGCATGGTGGGGGCCGTTTTCCTCGGAAGGCGTTGAGGGCGAAGGAGCGAGCATGAAGAGCGTGTCGAAGACGGACGACCTCTGGTTCCTGTCGGGCAAGCGCACCGCGTTCGGGACCTTCGGCGGAGCGCTGAAGGACTTGTCGGCCACGGACCTCGCGGTCGAGTCGGCGAAGGCGGCGCTGGCGCAAGCGAAGGTGGCGCCCGAAGACGTACAGCACGTCGTCTACGGCAACGTGATGCAGACGTCGGCCGACGCCATCTACCTGCCGCGCCACGTCGGGCTGAGGGTGGGCGTGCCCGTGCCGGTGCCGGCGCTGGGCGTCAACCGGCTGTGCGGGTCGGGCTTCCAGGCCTTCGTCACCGCGGCCGAGCTGATGCTGACCGAGCAGGCGCAGGTGGTGCTGGCGGGCGGCGCCGAGTCGATGAGCCAGGCGCCGCACATCATCCGCGGGGCGCGCTGGGGCATTCCGCTGGGCAAGGGGCAGCTCGAAGACGCCCTGTGGTCCGCGCTGACCGACAGCCACACCGGCCTGCCCATGGCCATCACCGCCGAGAACCTGGCCGTCCAGTATCAGATCTCCCAGGACGAAGTGGACGAGCTGTCGCTGACGTCGCAGAAGCGCTTCGCGGCGGCGCAAGAAGGCGGGCGCTTCAAGACCGAGATCGCCCCGGTCGAGCAGAAGTCCAAGAAGGGGTCGACCTTCTTCGAGAAGGACGAGCACAACCGGCCCGACGCGACGCTCGAGGCGATGAAGAAGCTGCCGAAGGTCTTCAAGAAGGACGGCGTCGTCCACGCCGGCGCGGCCTCGGGCATCTGCGACGGCGCCGGGTCGATGGTGATGGCGCTGCGCAGCTGGGCCGAGAAGAAGGGCGTCAAGCCCATCGGCAGGTTGGTGAACTGGGCCTCGGCCGGGTGCGACCCGAAGATCATGGGCATCGGGCCGGTACCCGCGGTGCGCAAGCTGCTCGAGAAGGCCGAGATGAAGCTGTCCGACGCCGACCTCTACGAGGTCAACGAAGCCTTCGCGCCGCAGTACCTAGCGGTCGAGAAAGAGCTCTCGCTGCCCCGCGACCGCACCAACGTCGACGGCGGTGCCATCGCGGTCGGCCACCCCCTGGGGGCCTCGGGCGCCCGCATCACCATGCACCTGCTCTACGAGCTCAAGCGCCGGGGCGCCCGCTATGGTATCGGTTCGGCCTGCATCGGCGGTGGGCAGGGCATCGCCGTCTTGGTTGAGACGCTCTAGCGCGAGGGGAAATGAGATGACCGACCAGATTGACAGCAAGGCCGCGCGTGAGAAGGCCAAGCAGATCGCCGAACAGCGCCGGGCCGAACGGCGGCTGCGGAAGCGCAAGTGCGTGCTCTGCGGCGTCGAAGAGTCCGACAAGGCGCCGCTGGGGCCGCACCCCGACGGGTTGGGCCCCTCGTGCCGTGACGAGCAGGGGTGCAACTCGCGCCGGGCCGCGCCCCGCTAGGGTCGTGAAGGAAGGCGACATGAGCACCGGCAGCCGAGCGACGGAACGTCCGGCCGAGATCATCTTCGACTGGAATCAGCTTCAACCCCCGCCGAAGCCGACTCAGCCGTTCGACTTCAACGACGAGACGCTTCGCGACGGGGTGCAGTGCCCGTCGGTGACCGACCCTTCCATCGAGGACAAGCTCGAGCTGCTCGAGCTGATGGACGCCATCGGGGTGCGCGCGGCCGACATCGGGCTGCCCGGGGCCGGTAAGCGCGCCCTCGAGGACGTGGTCGCGCAGGCCAGGCACATCAAGAAGAAGAAGCTGCGCATCGACCCGAACTGCGCCGCGCGCACCGTGGCCGCGGACATCAGGCCGGTGGTCGAGGCGGCCCAGCGGTCGGGCCAGAAAATCGCCGTCTACACCTTCATCGGCTCTTCCCCGATTCGGCAGTGGGCCGAAGGCTGGGACCTGGACTTCATCCTGAAGACCTCGTCCGAGGCCATCGCCTTCGCCATTCGCGAGGGGCTCGAGGTGGCCTACGTCACCGAGGACACCACCCGGGCCAGCCCGCGGAGCCTCGACGTGCTGTTCCGGTCAGCCATCGAATGCGGGGCCACCCGGTTGGTGCTGTGCGACACCGTCGGCCACGCCACGCCCGACGGCGCCAGGGCGCTGGTCGAGTGGACGAAGGGGCTCATCCAGGCGACCGGCGCCGAGGTGAAGATCGAGTGGCACGGCCACAACGACCGAGGGCTGGCGGTGGTAAACGCCATCGCGGCGCTCGAGGCCGGAGTCCACCGCGTGCACGGCTGCGGCCTGGGGGTCGGCGAGCGGGTGGGCAACACCTCGATGGACCTGTTGCTGTTGAACCTGAAGCTGATGGGGTGGATCGACCAGGACCTCACCCAGCTTGTCCCGTACGCCCGGAAGGTATCCGAGGCGATGCGGTTTCCGATACCGGTCAACTACCCGCTGTCGGGCAAGGACGCGTTCCGCACCGCCACCGGCGTGCACGCCGCCGCCATCGTGAAGGCCGAGCGGGTGGGGGACGCCTGGCTCGCCGACTGGG
>JAHFDQ010000234.1 GCA_023248915.1 Archangiaceae bacterium
GTGCGCGGTGTCTTGACCGACGCGGCGGTCGACCAGGTGGTGTGTGCCACCGACGCTGGCCGCGAGGGAGAGCTCATCTTCCGCTACCTGTACGAGGCCGCCGGCTGCCGGAAGCCGGTCAAGCGGCTTTGGGTTTCGTCGCTCACCGATGAGGCGATTCGCGCCGGCTTTCGCAGCCTGCGCGACGGCAGCGACCTGGACGCCCTCGCCTCGGCCGCCAAGGGCCGCTCTTGCGCCGACTGGCTGGTGGGCATGAATCTGTCCAGGGCCTACGGGCTGTCGATGGGGCAGCCCCTGTCGGTCGGCCGGGTGCAGACGCCGACCCTGGCCATGGTGGTCGAACGCGACGAGGCGATTCGCCGCTTCGTCCCGGAGGACTACCTCGAGGTGGTCGCCACCTTCGGGCCGCCCGAAGGGGCGGACTACCGCGGCACCTGGTTCCGCGCCGAAAAGGACACCCGCTTGCCTCCGGACGGGGCCGCGGCGCGGGCGGCGGTCGAGCGGGCGAGAGGCGGGCAGGCGCGGGTCGAGAAGGTCGAGTCCGAGGAGAAGAGGCTGCCGCCGCCACTGCTCTACGACTTGACCGAGCTGCAGCGCCACGCGAATCGACTGTACGGGTTCTCGGCTCAGCGGACGCTCGAGGTCGCGCAGGCGCTCTACGAAGAGCACAAGCTCTTGTCCTACCCGCGCACGTCCAGCCGCCACCTGTCGGCCGCGATGGCGGCGACGCTGCCCGAGGTGGTGGCGGCGATTCGCGGGCCCTACGAGGCCGCCCTCGCGAAGGGCACCGGCGCCCGGCCGCTGTCGCGGCGCTTCGTGGACGACGCGAAGGTGACGGACCATCACGCCCTCATCCCCACCGCCACCCGGGTCGACGGCCTGTCGCTTTCCCCCGACGAGCGCCGCCTGTACGAGCTGGTCTGCCGGCGGCTGCTCGCGGCCTGGCACGAGGACTTCGTCTGGGCCGCTACGAAGGTGGTGACGGCGGTGCAGTCCGACGACGAGCTCGACCGGTTCGCGAGCGCGGGCGCCGAGGTGCGCCGGCAGGGGTGGAAGGCGCTCGACGTGGGGGGCGGCAAGAGGCCGCCCAAGGCCGTGAAGGGGGACGACGGCGAAGAGGCCGACCAGGCGCTGCCGCCGGGGCTCGCCGCGGGCCTCGAGGTCCGCGTGGTGGACGTGGTGCCGGTCGAGAAGCGCACCCGGCCGCCGCCCCGCTTCAACGACGCCACCCTGCTGACGGCGATGGAGACCGCCGGCAAGACGCTGGACGAGAAAGAACTGTCCGACGCGATGAAGGAGAACGGCCTGGGGACTCCGGCCACCCGGGCGGCCATCATCGAGACGCTGCTGGCGCGAGGGTACCTGGAACGCCAGGCCAAGGCGCTGGTGTGCACCGAGCGCGGCGCGCGCCTGGTCGAGGTGGTGGACGAGGCGGTGAAGAGCCCCGCGATGACCGGCCAGTGGGAAGCGAGGCTCAGGGACATCGAGCGAGGCCGCGGCCAGTTGCCGGCCTTCCTCGAAGAGATCGAGCGCTACGTGACCGACGTGGTGGCGAAGGTGCCGGAAGGAAGCGGGCCAACTCCGTTCAGCCCGAGCGTAGTCGAGGGCGGACCCTCCACCGCGCTTCGCCCCGCTCAGGGCCAGCTGCTCCTCGACGGGCATCGGCCGACCGCGCCCGTTCTCTCCGGCGCGTCTCCGGAACCAGCCCGAGCCGAGTCGAGCTCCAGCCCTCGACCTCGCCCGGTCCGAACGGAAGCCCCGCGCCCCCTCGCTCCCTCCCCCGCGCCCCGCACCCCGGTCGCCGCGGCCGACCTGCACCCTCTGCTCGAGCGCGTCTTCGGGTTCAAGTCCTTCCGCCCGCACCAGGAAGCCGTCTGCCGCGCCGCCACCGACGGCCGCGACCTCTTGCTGGTGATGCCCACCGGCGCGGGCAAGTCGCTGTGCTACCAACTGCCTGGCATCGCCCGGGGCGGGTCCACCCTGGTGGTGAGCCCCCTCATCGCCCTGATGGACGACCAGGTGGCGAAGTTGAAGGCGCTCGGGCTGCGCGCCGAACGGGTGCACTCGGGCCGCGACCGGGCCGCGTCGCGCCAGGTGTGCGCCGACTACCTCGCCGGCCAGCTCGACTTCCTCTTCATCGCCCCCGAGCGCCTGGGCGTGCCCGGCTTCCCCGAGCTGCTCGCCAAGAGGAAGCCCGGCCTGGTGGCGGTGGACGAGGCCCACTGCATCTCTCAGTGGGGCCACGACTTCCGGCCCGACTACCGGCTGCTCGGCCAGCGCCTGCCGCTGTTGCGCCCGGCCCCCATCGTCGCGCTCACCGCGACCGCCACCCCCATCGTCCAGCGGGACATCGTCCAGCAGCTCGGGCTGGTCGGGTCCGGCAACACCTTCATCCACGGGTTCCGGCGCGAGAACCTCGGCATCGAGGTGCTCGAGCTGCCTCCGTCCGAGCGCTCTGCCCTGGCCCGCCGGCTCCTGGCCGACGAGGCCCGCCGGCCGGCCATCGTCTACGCGCCCACCCGCAAGGCCGCCGAGGCGGTGGCCGACGAGCTGGCGGAAGACTTCCCCGCCGCCGCCTACCACGCCGGCCTCGAGGCCGGCCGCCGCGAACGGGTGCAGACCGCCTTCCTGGCCGGCGAGCTCGAGGTGGTGGTCGCCACCATCGCCTTCGGCATGGGCGTGGACAAGGCCGACGTCCGCACCGTGCTGCACCTGGCGCTGCCCGCCAGCGTCGAGGCCTACTACCAGGAAATCGGCCGCGCCGGTCGCGACGGTCACGCTTCCCGCGCGGTGCTCCTCCACTCGTACGCCGACCGGCGCACCCACGAGTTCTTCCACCAGCGCGACTACCCCGAGCCCGAGGTGCTGCGCGCGGTCTACTCGGCGCTCGACGCGACCTGGCTGCCCAAGGAAGCGCTGGGGGCGCGGGTGCGCCTCGACGCCGAGGTGCTGGACAAGGCGCTCGAGAAGCTCTGGGTGCACGGCGGCGCCGAGGTCAGCCCCGACGAGCAGGCCTGCCGGGGCAAGGACGAGTGGGAAGGGCCGTACCGCGTGCAGCGCGCCCGGCGCCTCGAACAACTGGCCGAGATGGGGCGCTTCGCCGAAGGCCACGGCTGCCGCATGGCGCGCATCGTGGCCCACTTCGGCGACACCTCCGACCCCGGCACGCCCTGCGGCGTCTGCGACACCTGCGCGCCGGCTGTCTGCGCCGCGGGGGCGTTTCGCGCGCCGGGCCCGGACGAGGCCGTCGCCTTGCGCGGGGTGCTCGAGTCGCTGCGCGACTTCGACGGCCAGGCCACCGGGCGGCTGTGCCGCGAGGTGCTGGGCGAGGCGCCAGAGGCCCGGAAGGAATTCGAGCGCCTCTTGGCGGGGCTGGTGCGCGCGGGCCTGGTGCGCGTCCACTCCGACAGCTTCGAGAAAGACGGCAAGCGCATCGAGTTCTCGCGCGCCAGCCTCACCACGGCCGGCCGGGCGGCGGGGGGCGGGCTCGGCCAGGTGACGCTGCTCGAGCGCCTCGCTCCACCCGGCAAGCGCAAGAAGCGCCGGGGGGCTGCGGCGGCCAGCCCCGCGGTTCGGCACAAGGGCAGCTCTCGAGGCCAGCCGGCCGCCGCCGCCGCCGCCGCCGCCGGCCTGGTCGACTCCATTCGAGCCTGGCGGCTGTCCGAGGCGCGAAGGCGCCGGGTGCCGGCCTTCCGCATTCTCACCGACCGGACGATGCTGGCGCTGGCCGAGGCGCTGCCGGCGAACCCGGGTGAGCTGCTCGAGGTGCACGGCATCGGGCCGAAGCTGGTCGAGAAGTTCGGGCAGGCGCTGCTCGGCCTGTGCGCGCCCTACCGTCAGTCGAGGAAGTAGTCCGGCAGCAGGTCGGCGCCCGGCTTCACCGCGTACTTCGAGAAGTCAGTCGTTCCTTCGGCCCTGAGCACCGCTTCGTCGACGAAGAAGTTGCCGGTGCAGGCCCGGCTGTCGCGGGTGAGAATCGCGTGCGCCGCGTCGGCCATGATGTCGGCGGTGCGGCACTGTTCGAGCGCGGCGGCGCCCCCCAGCATCTCCATGGCGGCGGTGGCGATGGCGGTCTTCGGCCAGAGCGCGTTCACCGCCACACCCTTGTCTTTGAACTCGGCCGCCATGCCGAGCACGCACAGGCTCATGCCGTACTTCGCCATGGTGTAGGCGAGGTGGCCCTCGAACCACCGGGGCGCCAGGTTCAGCGGCGGCGACAGGTTGAGGATGTGGGGATTCTTTGCCTTCAACAGGTCGGGCAGGCAGGCCTGCGACGTGGCGAACGTGCCCCGGACGTTCACCGAGTGCATCAAGTCATACTTCTTCATCGGCGTCTCGAGCGTGCCGGTCAGGCTGATGGCGCTGGCGTTGTTCACGCAGATGTCCAGCCCGCCGAACGTCTCGACCGTCATCCGCACCGCCTCGGCAATCTGTTCCTCGAAGCGGATGTTGACGAGCAGCGGCAGCGCCTTGCCGCCCGCAGCGCGGACCTCGTCGGCCGCGGTGTAGATGGTGCCGGGCAGCTTCGGGTGCGGCTTGGCCGTCTTCGCGGCGATGACGATGTTGGCGCCGTCCCTCGCCGCCCTCAACGCGATGGCCTTGCCGATGCCTCGGCTCGCTCCGGTGATGAACAGCGTCTTGCCCGCGAGGTTGCCCATGCGGCCTTCTTACTCCGCGCCGTGGCAGTCCGCGCAAACGCCGTCGGGATTGTGGTTTTGCCGGTCGGGGTGGCACTTCAGGCAGGTGGGCCGGTCGGTCACCTTCCACGCGTGCGGCACGTGGCAGGTCAGGCAGACGGCGTGGCTCTTGACCGCGTGAATGCCCTTGCCGAGCTTGTCCTCGTGGCAGCCCAGGCAGTCGGTCTGCCCGATGCGAATTTGCTTGTGGGGCTTGTGGCACTCGCCGCAGGCCCAGCTCATCGGAGCTTCGGCCGGGAAGCTCTCGTTCTTGACCTTCATGTCGCCGTGGCACTCCAGGCAGGCGGCGCGGTCGGGCTTCAACGAGCGAGACCCGTCCTTGGCCAGGAAGGGGTGGCACTCGAGGCAGTGCATCTCGGCCATCGAGCCGGCGGTGGCCAGCGACACCTGGGTGTGGCAGCCCTTGCAGAGCTCGGGCCCCGGCTTGAAGCGGTGCACCGTCAGCCCGTGGCACTGCACGCACTCGATGTGCTCTTTGCCCACGTGCTGCTTGTGGCCGGCGGTCTCGGCCACCTTGCCCCACTTCATGCTCGCCGACCCGCTCGAGTGGCACCGCTCGCAGGCCTTCCGGTCCACGAAGGCGTGCTTGATGACGTTCTCGGGGCGCTCGGTGGTGTACATCCACAACTGGTGGAGGTTCGACCCGACGTCGGCCTTGTGGCAGGCGTGGCACTCGACGCTCTTGTGGCCGCTGCTGTCCCAGGCCTGGTAGGCCGAGCTCATGATGTGGCACGAGGTGCAGAACTTCGGGTCGTGCTCGATGTAGGAATTGACCTTCCAGCCCGCGAGCGCGAAGGGCAGGCCGAGGGCGAGCAACCCGACAGCCAGCCAGCGCAGCCGCTTCTTCACCAGAGGCGGGGCCTGCCGGTGCCGGCGCCGCACCCACAGGGCGGCCCATCCGACCGCCGCGAGCACCAGGACGAAGGCGGCGACCGCGCCGGCGACGCGGCCCCACTTGCCCCACTCCAGCCCTTGCACCCGGGGCGTCACCTTGGCGCGCGCTTCCTCGGCGAGGGCGACCGCCTCGGCGGCCTTCCGGGTGATGTCGAAGAGGTTGTGGGCGTGCGACAGGCCGCGCAGGTCGGACCGGGCGGCCAAGAGCTTCGCGCGCAGCTCTTTGCCGTCGGTTTCCTTGGCCATCAACGCGTCTACCGAGTCGAAGTTGGTCTCGGCGTCGGTGAGCGCCTTCCAGATGCGGCGCGGCTTGGCCATTCCGTGGCAGCTCGTGCACAGCGGTTCGCCGATGAGGTCGAGGGAAGCACTGGCCACCTCGTGCGAACCGTGGCAGGTGACGCAGGTGGCGCGGCGGGGGGCGTTCTCGGTGGTGAAGTGCGGGCTGCGCTTGTAGTTCTCGGCGGGCTTGGCGTGGCACCGGCCGCACATCGCGACGACGGCGGCCGCGTCGCGCGGCCGGTCGACGAAGGTGCCGGAGTGCGCCTCGACCGCGCTCTTGGCGTCGGGGTTGCCGCCGTGGCACGCGCTGCACGCGAGCTTGGCGTTGGCGTGGACGCCCGCCTCGACCGGCCGCCGGAGCGTCTGGGTTGCCAGCGCCCCGTGGCACTTCAGGCACTGGTTCTCGCCGGCAGCGGCGGGAGCGGCCGAAGTTGCTGGGCTGGCCGGACCGGCGGGAGCGGCGAACAGCGTGGCGGCGACGACGAGCGGTAGGAGAGTGTGCATGGAGTTCGAGCAGGTGCCGCCGCACGTAACACGAGTTTCCGGGTGCCGGGGGCCGAATCGGGGCTCGGCCGGCCCGAGCGGAGTAGAGCCTTCGGAACCTCGGAGCCCCATAGGGTGACGCTCCCGACGGACCGCGACCAGAGCGTTCAGTCCGAGACAGTTCGGTGCCCCCCGGGGCCGAGCGGCCTACGCTCGGGCTGACCGGCTCGGAGCCGTCGAGACTCGCGGGTTACCGCTCAGAGTTTCAGGCCGTCGGCAAGCTCGTGCTTGAAGTCGCGCAGCCTCGCCGCGAGGCCCGGGTCGCCGAGGGCGAGCATCTGCACGGCGAGGACGCCGGCGTTCTTCGCGCCGCCGATGGCGACGGTCGCCACCGGCACGCCCGGAGGCATCTGCACGCACGAGTAGAGCGCATCGGCGCCCGCCAGCGCGTCCTTGAGCAGCGGCACGCCGATGACGGGCAGCGGGGTGTGCGCGGCGAGCACGCCCGGGAGGTGGGCGGCCAGGCCGGCGCCGGCGATGAGGACTTTGAGGCCGCGGTCGGCGGCGGCGACGGCGTACGCCGACACCTTCGCGGGGGCCCGGTGCGCCGACATCACGCTCACCTCGAAGGGCACCCCGAAGCGCGAGAGCACCTCGCCCGCCTTGTCCATCGTCGGCCGGTCCGACTCGCTGCCCATCACGATGCCCACCAGGGGTTGGTTCATGGGCCCGCACTTTCGCACAGGAGCCCCGTGATAGGACGGCCGGGTGAGGTCGCGCACGCTTTCGACGCTGCCCGGGCGCTGCCCGCGCTGCTGGATGAAGTCCGGCTTCTGCCTGTGTGACCAGGTGCCCCTGGTGGCGGCGCGCACCGGGCTGGTGGTGGTGCGGCACGTGCGCGAGGCGGAGAAGTCGACCAACACCGCGAGGCTGGCGGCGCTGGCGGTGCCGGGCACCCGGCTGCTGGAGTTCGACGGCACCCCAGAGTCGGTCGAGCCGGCGCTGGCGGCGCTGGAAGAGGCCTGGTTGTTGTTTCCTGACTCGGCGAGTGCGCTCCCCGCCGGGCCGCCGAAGCATCTCGTGGTGCTGGACGGCACCTGGCGACAGACCAGGCGGATGCTGCGGAAGCTGCCCTCGCTGCGAGCGCTGCCGCGCCTCGCGCTCGCCGGTCCCCGCCCGGGCATCACCCGGCTGCGCCGCTCGCCGTCGGCGGAAGGCATGTCCACCCTCGAGGCCATCGCCGCGGCACTCGGGCAGCTCGAGGGGGGAGAAGGGCCGGCGAAGCTCGAACGGCTGCATGACTTGATGGTCGAGCGGGTGCTGGCCGGGCGGGGTACCCGTTCGCCGCGAGCTTAGGGCGAGGCCGGGCCCCGGCAGGCCGGGTCGAGCAACTCGGGCCGGTACTCGAAGTGCATCGTGTCGTAGTGGTCCCACCGGCCGCCCCAGATGAAGCCCTCGGCTTCGAAGGCGTCGACCACGGCCTGCGGGAAGCGGTTCTTCCAGACCAGCGGCGCTTTCGGACGCTGCCATTCCCAGTAGTTGGACCGAGCGACGTTGAGGTCGATGGAGATGCCGTACGAGTGCGCGCTCCGCCGGTCGGTGTCGGAGATTTTCCTCCAGTTGAAGGTGCCGCCGACTTTCTGGAGGAAGGGCAGCACCGAGCCGTCGCGCTTCACCGCCTCGTCCAGCCGCGCCATCACCCGGTTGAAGGGCTCGAGCACTCTCCGGTGCACCATTACGTGCTTGCCGAAGAAGGTGACCCGCACCGTGTCCACCTGCCGCTTCGACGAGCCGTAGGCGGCCTCGAGCAGCGGGTAGTAGCGGACGCGCCCGGGGCCGTCGTTCTCGGCCGTCACCGGGACGATGGGCCCCTGCCGGTACGGCGGCCCGTAGGTGTCTTCCATGTCCGGCGACTCGACCAGCTCGGCGGGCGTCTTGGCCTTGCCGTCGTCGTAGGGGACGGTCGTCCCGTCCGGCAGCCGCATCGCCCAGCCGGCGTCGGCCTTCACCGCCTTCACCGGGTACCACTTCGGCAGGCAGGCCAACCCGGGGGGCGGGCCGGCCGGTTCGGCGCCGCCGTCGAGGGCGGTCACCGTGGCGAGGACTAGGGCTGGGAGCATCTCTCTGGCGGCGCGGCGGCGATGCCGGCGCCGAGCAGCAGGTCCAGCGCGCTCATCAGCCGGTCGGGCGCCACCGTGGCCGAGAAGAGGTTCTGGTACCCCACGATGCCCAGGTGACCGCTCACCACCGCGTGGGCCAGGGTGCTCGCGTCGAAGTCCTTCCGGAATTCGCCGGTCTTGTCCTGCCCGTACCGGATGACGTTGGCGATCACCTGGACGTAGGTGCCGAGCACCGACCTCAAGGCCGCGGACACCGCCGCCTCTGTGTCGCTGGTCTCGGCGCTCACCATGGCGAAGAAGGTGCCGTAGGCCGGGTTGGCCGCGAGCAGCGCGCGGGTGTGCTCGAAGAACGCCGTCAACTGCGCGCGGGCCGAGAGCTTCCGCAGGTCGCCCAGCATG